>WLDW01000033.1 GCA_009704605.1 Actinomycetota bacterium | reverse complement strand
TGGACCTTGGCTTTAGTTTTCACCCATCAAAAAGTTGGACTGAAAACTTCAAAAATGAAATTGTTACGGTCGATTGCTTTGAGTGTTTGCCCCAAACCGTAACTTATCGCTAGGAGTTCTTTTTGTTGGCAGCCTTAGCCTGCTTGTCGAGGCGCTTTTCCTTGAGGTTCTTAGCAGGGGCTTTTTTGTTGTTCTTCTGTGGTTTCTGTTCTTTCTGAGCCATTTTTTCCTCTTCTCGCTGGGGTTTCTGATCTAACGCAAATCTATCCGATGCTGTTTTTTCTCTGTCCAATATATATAACAATAACTACTACCGAGACGTAAAGTGCTTGACTCACAGCAACGACTCTCTCCCAGACCCCGACATTCGTGGTGTTTGGGTCTGTCCAGCTGCTTAGGAACCAGAGCGCTAGGGCAGTTTGCAGTGCTGTGCCGATGATGGCTGCCGGGGGCTTGAGAATCCAAGGAGCGTCCTTCCGGGTCCTCATAGCAAACAGGTGCCAGCCGGCGGACAAAACGAATGATGCAATTGCAAAGACTCGATGCCAAAACGAGTAACCAATAAGCGGGGTCGGGAAGATAGTAAGCCCGAAGGTGCAAATCGCAGCTAGGAACAGTGCAACTCTTCCAGGAAAGGCAAAGGTTCTGGCATAAATGGAAGCAATGAGAGTAAGCACTCCCCCAAGAACAAAGAAGCTGGACATCACAAGCTGAACCGGGGATTCGTTGGCGGCTAAATCGCTGATGGTCTGTCGGACCGGATCGTAGCCAACCCAAAGTGCGCCGGCGATGGTCCATCCAAGCACGGACTGAATCGGACCGATGAGTGCAGCTATGAATGCTGGTTTCTCAATTGGCTTCATGAGGTGAGCTTACTCACTTTCGATTTGGGGGCCTAGAATTCAATCGAGCATACCCTTCAATTTCAAAGGTGGTGGAGAATGTCAGAAATAGAGCTATCACTGGCTGAAGCCGCCGAAAAGGGCAATGTTAAGGTCCTAACTTCCATCTTGGAACTCATGGCTCCTCATGAAATCGCTGAGGAGCTTAACCGACTCGATTCTGTCGAAAGTACTTTGGTATGGCGACTGCTGCCTAAGGACGAAGCACTCGAAGTGTTTGAAGAACTGGACGCTTCTAATCAACAGCAGATTCTTTCAGGTATAAGAGGTCAAACATTTAGAGACCTACTTGAAAGCATGGACCCAGACGATAGAGCCAGGCTATTGGGTGAGGCCCCAGCAAGTTTCGTAAAGAAAGTTCTCGAAGGACTAAGTCCTAAAGAACGCAAGATGACTGCAGAGCTTCTGGGATACCCGGAAGAAACCGTTGGTCGTTACATGTCACCTGAGGTCATAGCGGTTGCAGAAACTAGCTCGGTTGGTGAAGTTCTTGACATCATTCGTCGTAAGGGAGAATCCGCCGAGACTGTTTCAGTTCTTGCAGTAGTTGACAGGCAAAGAAAGTTCATTGGATCAGTTGACCTCACAGATGTTGTGATGGCAGAAACGGAATCCAGAATAAGTGAGATAGCCGATCCTGATGCTTCTACCGCCTTGGTCACTGATGATGCTGAAGCAGCAGCAAGGCTGCTGCAGGATACAAATGATCTAGCCCTCATGGTTTTGGATACTGAACAGCGCGTGGTTGGAATCTTTACAGTCGACGACGCCATCGACATTATTGAGGAAGCAAACAGCGAGGACTTCGCGCGCCAGTCCGCGGCTCTGCCAAGTTCTGGCCATTACCTATCTGGAAAAGTTTTTAATCTCGCGAGGCTTCGCATTGTCTGGTTGATGTTCCTGATTATCGCCGCCACCCTCACTGTTTCAGTCTTACAAATATTTGAAGGCTCGCTAGAGAAGTTCACAGCTTTGGCCCTATTTATGCCGATGCTAATTGGGGCTGGTGGCAACGTTGGTTCGCAAGCAGCAACCAGTGCTGTTAGAGCAATTGCTCTTGGTGAAGTAAGACCAAAAGATGTCCTTCGAGTTGCTTGGAGAGAGTCCCGAGTTGGACTGCTTCTTGGATTAGGTCTTGGAGTTGTGGGGCTTGCCGCCGGATGGTTTGCCGCAAGCTGGCAGGTTGGGGTAACCGTTGCTCTAGCAATTGTTGTTGTTTGCATGTGGGCGGCCACCGTTGGATCTGTGCTCCCACTTGGAGCACAAGCTTTGAAGATTGATCCCGCGGTTATCTCGGCACCTATGGTTACAACTCTGGTGGATGCTACGGGACTTGTTATTTACTTCTTGATTGCCGGAGCAATTCTAGGAGTCTAAGCTCGGATGGCGTTTTTAGATCCAGCGTGAGGCTTGATACTCGGCAAATACTTTTCTGACTGTCCCTGACCGGCCACGAATAACAATTGAATCGGTATAGATCATGTCGGCTTTTTTCCTCACTCCAGATAGCAAAGCTCCATCTGTGACACCGGTAGCAACAAAGAAGGTGTTATCCGAAGAGACCATCTCATTCATTTCATACACGTAGTCAAATTTGAGGCCTGCTGCTGCTCCGCGCTCACGCTCAAAATCTTCTCTTGGTGCCAAGATTCCCTGCATGAATCCACCTAGGGCCCGAATGCCACACGCCGTCACGATTCCCTCAGGAGATCCACCCACTCCAGCGCAGATATCGATTCTCGAATCGCCGCGAGCTGCCTGTATGCCACCAGCAACGTCACCATCTAGAAGCAACCTGGTCGCCGCACCGGTTTCCCTGATTTGCTGAATGATCTCACCGTTGTATTCGCGATCTAAAACCGCAACCACCATCTCATCAACTGGTTTGCCTGCGGCTTTGGCGTAGGCTCGAACGTTTTCGCCTATTGGAAGACGTATATCGCAAACGCCAACTCCAGCAGGGCCTGTGACAAGCTTGTTCATTTTGTATACGGCTGAGGCATCAAGCATTGAGCCTCTATCCGATACCGCGATCACCGATATGGCATTGTTTCGACCGGCGGCGGTAAGGGATGTTCCATCAATAGGATCTACCGCTATATCTACCTTTGGCCCCAGGCCGTTTCCCACCAGCTCTCCATTGAAAAGCATCGGGGCGTTATCTTTCTCGCCTTCGCCAATAACCACCAAACCCTCAAAGTTCACGGTTCCCAGAAAGGCCCTCATGGCATCAACGGCCGCGCCGTCGGATTCATTCTTCTTGCCTTTACCTATAAAGGGGAATGCCCTGATCGCAGCTGCCTCAGTGGCCCGAACCAGCTCCATAGCAAGGTTGCGGTCTGGGTGAAGTACTGGGGACTCGTTCATAAGGTCAGCTTAGCCAGCAACCAAGTGCCCTCCCCTCCAGACCTAACTGATTTCAGTCCAGTCCAAAATTGCCCCAAAATGGTCAAATATTGGAGATTTTGGCTAAAAAACTTACGGTTTTATGTCGAATATGGGCAGTTTTCAACCCGAGTATTTGCTGAGTGCGGTGATAAGTTGAATGACGTGTAAGTCATGCGAAGAAGCATCGACGATGGAACTCATCAGCGATGAATCTTTGTAGGTCTTACCTCCATCAGCTGAAAGGAAACAAAACATAAATGAGTGAATCCAATTACCTATTGGTTTACAACATGTTCTCGCTTGGAATTGCGAGCATGCTTTTCACCACCATTTTCCTGATTGTGGCTCGTGAGCGCGTACTGCCTCGCTACCGCATGGCGGTTTTGGTATCTGCATCAGTGACCGGTATCGCTGCCTATCACTACTTCAGAATGTTCGACAGCTTCAACCACGTATTCGGCCCAGACGCAATTGAAGGTGCTGTTTACAACGTTGGCTACCGTTACGTTGACTGGTTCCTAACTGTTCCACTGCTACTAGTTGAGACCGTTGCGGTTCTTGCTCTAGCTAAGTCAATGCAGTCCGCTCTACTAGTTCGCCTAGTGCCAGCAGCTGCTTTGATGATTGCTTTGGGTTACCCAGGCGACGCAGGTCTAGACATTGGTGGAGTTTCAGCTCCAGTTTGGGGTCTACTATCCTCAATTCCATTCGTTTACATCCTTTACGTATTGTTCATCGAGCTTGGTAAGTCTCTTTCCAAGCAGTCCAAGCAGGTTCAGAGAAGAATCAAGGAACTACGCCTTCTTCTTCTTGCTACCTGGGGTGTCTACCCACTAGCTTTCATCGCAAACATGAACGCTACTGGATTCGAAGAGCAGGGCTTTGTACTTCGTGAAACCGGATACACAGTTGCCGACATCTTGGCTAAGTGTCTATTCGGCCTAATGATCTTCTCGATCGCTCGTATGAAGAGCGCCGAGGACGACAAGGCATTCGCAGCATCAGAATTCAAGGGCAAGTAACCCTTAGTTCAAACTAAACAAAAGGCGTCGGGGAACCGGCGCCTTTTGTTTTGCCTTTTTGACTTCGTACTCTTTTAGCTCAGTAGCCTTTTCGAAGTAGTGCTGGCAAGCCCAGCAAGGTGGCAGCGATCCAAATGCTTCTTGGTCGATACGCCAAACCCCAAAGTCCACCGTGAACTGCAGAGAAAGTGTGTAACTCTGTTGTAGTTTGCTTGTTTGTAAAACTTGCTGGATCGTTTAGATCTCTAGCTAGCACCGCTGCCACAGCAGACTTAGCCACCTTCACCTCAAAAGGCTTCACTCCAAATAGCGGGGCGCCCCTGTAGCTGGCCCTAAGTATTTTGTGCCGAAGAACTGAGTTGGTCCTGGCTGGAGGTGATATTGCGTAGGAGACCTTCACGCCTGAGTAGTGAGCCAAATAGGCTCTCCAGCGCTGAGTCCTTTTTGAAAACGAATAGCTAGGTCCCTGCTGCTGAACCGAGGCGTCGATCAAAGCAAGCTTCTCGCCGTTAGCTCCGTCGTGAAACTTTGGCTTTGCAACTCTGGCCGCGTTGATTAAACCAAGCAGACTATCGCGAATGATATGAGATGCAGACCTAGAGCTAAAGCGAGCAATCGCTCGCAAGCCAATTGAGGCAGGTCCTGGGGCAGAATCTGTTGGCGTTGCGAGCCAGCTAAGAGCTAGCCTGCTAGGGGAGAATTTCTCCATGGCAGCAGCTGCCAAAGATTCTTGAACACCCTGCACTCGAATGTGATCCACGCTTGGTGTGTAGGCATACAAACCTAGAACAAATCTTCTGCTTGGCGTTGGTGAGAGCTTGCCCATCCAACTGGAGATCTCTGCGTAGTGCTCCAAGATGTCTAGCCCTGCGACGGCAGCGATTTCTTCATCGCTCATTTCGTCAACTGGCTTGGTTAAAAGACTTCTTCGAATTGGAACCAACATAGTTCCACCGGTTGACCTTGCCAGGGCAATAAGTTTTTTCCAGGTGGTCGGGTTTGGCCTTGCGACCACGGCGACTGTTCCGCCCCAGCGCAACCAGTTTTCGGTTGGAGCAAACTCAGCCGCTCCTGCAACTGCAAACAGCAAGTCTTGACCTATATCAAGTGATTGATTGCTATCCAGATAGCGGAAGCTTTCAACTAGGCCAGGCTCTGCAAGACCATCAGCTACCCATTCGGTTGCGGCTTGCTCCATTGATCCGGTGAAGTCATCAATTGAGATCTTTTGAATTGGCTGAGTGCCACGAATCTCGATGGTTTCAACTAGGTCTTTATCGAATCCTTCGGCTACGGCCTGCTTTAGGGGCATCCCTGATCCAGTAAATAGACAACTGTGAAACTCTGCCAAGCCCGCCGTTGCTACCTCGGTAGTGTCTTTGACACTGAGACCCTCTTTGATAGCAAGGTCCGCATAGAGCCTTAGGTACCAGGTTCGCCAGTTAGGTGCACCAAGGATGTTTTGCTGAAGCTCTGGAAAGCTCTTTGCGCTAGCAGCTAGAACCCTTCTGGCCAGTTCGGTGGAACGAACTGGCTGATTGGTTACTGGGTCTCTGAATTCAACTGACACGGTAGTAAGCCTATTGCTGATTACGCAATCGATAAATACGGGTTATTGTTGGATAACTTACGGAGGATAGATCATGACTGAACTAAAGGGCAAAAACATTCTTGTGCTGGGAGCATCCGGCGTATTGGGTTCAACTATTGCAACCCAACTGGCCAGCCAGGGTGCCACAGTTATGGCCACCTCTTCCTCAATCGAGTCCGCAGAGCGAGTTCCACACGGAGCGAACCCTAGGCTGCTAGTAGATCTCACCAACCAAGAATCAATCAGGGTTCTGATTGATTACCTGATTGATTCTGATGTGAAAATTGACGGAATCGTTAACGCCACTGGTGTAGTAGCTTTTGGAAACTTTGCTGAGCTCGATGCAGCCACTTTGAACAAGCTATTTGCCGTTAACGTAACTGGCCCGATGCAACTGATTCAAGGACTAGTTGGATTACTGAAAGCCTCCGCAGCCAGTGGCAATGATCCATTCATCGTGAACATCTCAGGTGTTGTTGCTGAATCCCCGATGGCTGGACTGGCTGCATACTCGGCAAGTAAGTCCGCTTTGTATGCGTTTGGTCAGGCTATTTCCAGAGAACTAAGGCGCGACGGTATTCGAGTTATTGACGCTCGCCCAGGACACACCGAAACCGGTTTGGCAAACAGGGCTATTGCGGGACAGGCACCAGCTTTTCCAGCTGGTCTCACTCCAGAAAGCGTTGCACAAAGGATTGTTACCGCTATTGTGCAGGACGAAAAGGACCTGCCAAGCTCTGCTTTCTAGGCAAACCACGCCTGAATCCAGTTATCGATAAACTTGTGCCGGTGGGCAACATTCCGAAGATAACTACTGACCTGTTTGATGGCAGGCAGATTCACTATTTCGATGACAAAGGCTCCGATCTTCCAAGCACCCGCAAAAAAGACCTAAGAGAATCCGCCTCCAGACCTCCGCTAGCGGAACTAAAGCATGACCCACTAACTGGTGAGTGGATCGCGGTAGCAGCACACCGTCACACTCGGGCATACATGCCACCAAGTAACCAGTGCCCACTTTGCCCCGCTACCGAAACTTACCTAAGCGAGGTTCCAGACAACTTTGATGTGGCGGTATTTGAAAACAAGAATCCAGCTTTTGGAGCTCTGCCTGAAGGTTCCTCGCTACCTTTCTTGGAATCAACCAGTGCTGTCGCACTTGGTGAATCCAAGATGGCTATCGGCAGATGCGAGGTTGTGGTTTTTAGCCCCGAGCACAATGGCTCTTTGGCGCAAATGCCTATCTCCCGAGTTCACACGGTCTTGGAAGCTCTAGCTCAAAGAACCGATGAGCTTCAAGGTATTACCGGAGTAAAGCAAGTGTTTCCTTTTGAAAACAGAGGTCAAGAAATTGGAGTAACGCTTCATCACCCGCATGGTCAGATCTATTGCTACCCATACGTAACTCCTAGAACCAAAAAACTACTCGAGTCCATCAAATCCCACGGAAGTAGTTTTTTTGAAGACCTTCTCAAGTTCGAGCAAGGCTCTAACCGAGTATTAATCAAAACAGAATCTTTCACCGCTTACGTTCCCTTTGCGGCACGCTGGCCGATGGAGGCTCATCTACTTCCTAATAGACATGTTAGAAACCATGCTGAACTAACTGATGACGAACGTTTGGAATTAGCAGATGTTTACTCGAAACTTCTTCGCTCATTTGAGCTGGCTTACGAAACTCCTTCTCCATACATTGCAGCCTGGCATCAGGCGCCACTTGTTCCAGGAGGCGAAAACGCCAGACTGCAGCTTCAGATCACTTCGCCGCGACGAGCGGCTGACAAGCTTAAATACCTAGCTGGATCAGAGTCTGCGATGGGGGCATTTATTGCCGACATTCCGGCTGAGGATATTGCCGCTCAGCTCAGAAAAGCTATTTCCTAGCTCAAGCGTTAGGTATTACCTCAACACCGTTATCAATCAAAGAATCAATTGCACGCTCGGTGGACTCTGCTGAAACCCCTGCAGTGAGAGAGCTAATAACCCGAACATTCAAACCCAGTTTTTTGGCATCAAGGGCCGAAGCCAGAACGCAGTGATCGGTAGCAATTCCAACGACGTCTAACTCGTCGATGCCGTTTTGGGTGAGTAAGCCTTCGAGCGTGCCACCCGCTTGTGTTATCCCTTCGAAAGCCGAGTAGCCATGGGCTCCCTGACCTTTATAAACATGTTCTTGAATTAGATCAAGCTCAAGATTCGGGTGGTAGTTTGCGCCGTCGCTTTTTGCAACACAGTGGATTGGCCAAGAGGTTTTGTAATCCGGCTCTGAACCAGAATCAGCAAAAT
>WLDW01000032.1 GCA_009704605.1 Actinomycetota bacterium | reverse complement strand
GGTTTTTGTACCTACTAAGCAAACCACCTATCGGCCCAGCTAGCAAAAGCATTACCGAAGCTCTCAGGCACTTCCCAGTAACTACCTTGCTTTTGTGGCTCGGGCGTAGGCTGAAGGGATGAAAAAAGCCCTGAAGATCCTTTCTCGAGTGTTACTTGGACTGCTTGTCGCAGCGTTAATTGTGCCCTTCTTGATTCCTGTTGAAACCAGCGGAACCAAGACCTATCAGGAAGCAGCTGGGTCGGGGGCTAGCTTTGCTAAAGCTTTAGGGCTTGATGTTTTCACGGACGTAACCGAGTTTGATTGCCAGCAAGATAGTGATTGCGAGAACCCACCGGTATTCATCTTGCTTCACGGCTTTGGGGCCAATACCTTTTCATATCGCTTTGTCACCGAGCCACTAAGTGCTTACGGAGACGTAATCGCTTATGACCGCCCAGGCTTTGGCTTCACGCAAAGACCAAGTAGCTGGGAAGGCGAGAACCCATACGGCTCCGCTGGCAACGACCTAATTCTTGATGAGCTAATCGCAGAGTATGCAAGCAATAGAGAAGTGTTCCTTGTTGGTCACTCCGCGGGTGGAACCCAAGCAGCGCAGTATGTGGTGGATAACCCAGGTGCAGTTTCTGGTCTTATCTTGATTTCGCCTGCGATACTCACAACCGGCGGATCTCCTTCTGGGTTTAACTGGATCTTCAGCATCCCGCAATTAGATCACCTAGGTCCACTCCTTGTTTCCTCGATAGCATCCAGTGGCATGGATTTACTAGATAGGTCCTGGTTCGACAAGTCGAAGATCACCGATGAAATCAAAGCAGGCTATCGAGCCCCGCTAGAAATCATCGGCTGGGAAGAAGGCTTCTGGGAATTTAACCGAGCCCCGCGAACCTTTGATGTAAAAGACCGATTATCCGAGATCAAGATCCCAACACTTCTTATCACAGGAGATACAGATGTTGTGGTGGCAACCGCAGACACCGAGGCGCTCGCAACAATGATCGAGGGCTCAACCTTGGTTGTTATTCCCAAGTCCGGTCACTTAGCCCAGGAAGAGACCCCAGTCGAGACGATGCAGGCAATCGATGGCTACTGGGTCAGCCTTTCTAAGTAGTTTGGGAACAAATCGGTCAGTTGTGGGTTTACCTCTAAGCAGTAGACGAGAGAAGGACAGTAAAAAGTGAACATTAGGTTCGGGCTAGACACCTTTGGGGACATGACCCTAAAAGACGATGGCACGCCTGAAACTGCTGGCCAAGTGATTCGAAACGTTGTCGAGGAGGCCGTTCTAGCCGAGCAGGTTGGCTTAGATAATTTTAATATCGGCGAGCACCACCGTGATGACTTTGCAGTTACTGCACCAGACACTGTTCTGGCCGGAATTGCAACCAAAACCAGCACAATCACCCTAGGTTCTGGTGTGACCGTTTTGTCCTCTGAGGATCCAATTCGGGTTTACCAAAGATTTGCAACCTTGGATGGACTATCCAATGGCCGTGCCGAGATAACCGCTGGTCGAGGATCCTTCACTGAATCTTTCCCACTCTTTGGATATGAGCTTTCAGACTACGCAGAATTGTTCGAGCAGAAACTAGAAATGCTAGTTGAGCTACTCAAAGAAGGACCAGTTAACTGGTCAGGATCGATCAGGCCTCCGCTAGTCAACCAAGAGGTTTATCCAAAAACAGAGCGCGGACAGATTCCTCTTCGAGTGGGCGTAGGCGGTTCTCCAGAAAGCGTAGTTCGCGCAGCAAGGTTGAATGCCAACTTGGCATTAGCAATCATTGGGGGAGACCCTGCACGGTTCTATCCGTATGCGAAGTTGTATCACGAGCAGATGGAACATTTCGGAAACGAAGTTAGACAGATATCTATTCACTCTCCTGGTCACGTTGCAAAAACCGACGAGCAGGCTATTGAAGAACTCTGGCCAAGTTACCAGTCAAGTTTTGGTCGAATCGGCAAAGAACGAGGCTGGGGACCGATGACCAAGGATCACTACCTGAATGAGGTCTATAACGGCAGCTTGTATGTGGGATCTGCTGAGACAGTTGCCAAAAAAATTGCCTACGCGCTTCAGTCAGTTGGGGCTAACCGTTTCGACCTGAAGTACTCAACTGGACCTATGCCGCATTCCAAGTTGATGAGCTCAATTGAACTACTGGGAACCGAAGTTGTACCTATGGTCAAGCAAATCCTTGCTGAGTCTCTAGCAAGCAAATAGGTTTAGCTTGTCGCTAGCCAGTAAATCAAGGCTCCTGAGCTAGCCTGAGAAACAACTAGTTCGCTATCAAGTGAGGGTCAGCATGAATTACAAGGCAATACTCGCAGAGTTTTTAGGAACCGGACTTCTGGTTGCAGCGGTCATTGGCTCTGGAATTATGGCTAGCAACTTATCGGGTGATCTATTGGTAGCCCTGATTGCAAACGGGATCTCGACTGTTTTGGTTCTTGGAATTTTGATTCTTACCCTTGGACCAGTTAGCGGAGGCCACTTCAACCCAGTTGTTTCAATAGCTTTGGCTATCGACCAGCGATTCAAGCCAGTGCGTGTTGCGCCCTACATAGTTGCCCAGTTTGCTGGAGCGTTTGCTGGAGCGGTGCTTGCCAACGTTATGTTTGGCTCAGCTGCCATCCAGGTTTCAAGCAAAGGAATGGTTAGCGAAGGCGCCGCCATCGGCGAAGTTGTTGCTACCGCAGGACTAGTGTTTATCATTCTTAATTTGATTAAAACCAAGAGAGCCGAGTTAATTCCGGTTGCTGTTCCGGCTTGGATTGGCACCGCTTATTTCTTTACTTCCTCTACTTCATTCGCAAACCCGGCTGCTACAGTGGGACGAATCTTCAGCGATAGTTTTGCTGGAATTGGACCGCAGTCGGTTCCAAGTTTTGTAATCGCACAGCTACTTGGTGCAGCGCTGGGAATAGTTCTAGCAAAGGTATTTGCTAAGTCCAAAAAATAGTTTTAGGCGAAAGCTTCCGGCGGTGGGCAAGAGCACACCAAGTTACGATCTCCATAGACTGAATCAACACGCCTAACTTTTGGCCAGTACTTCCAAAGGTGCTGCGACTTCACAGGAAACACCGCTAACTCTCTCGAGTAAGGGTGGTTCCATTCCCCGGTCAAAATCTTTGCGGTGTGTGGCGCTTGGCGAAGTGGGTTATCTTCAGGGCTCCAGGTGCCAGCGCCAAGCTGGTTGATCTCATTTTTGATGGCAATCATGGCATCGATGAAGCGATCGACTTCCGCCTTTGGCTCAGACTCGGTTGGCTCAATCATGAGTGTTCCAGAAACCGGGAAGCTCATGGTTGGAGCGTGGAAACCGTAGTCAATCAATCTCTTCGCTACGTCGTCAACGCTCACACCGGTATCTTTTGTGATTCCGCGAATGTCGATGATGCACTCGTGAGCAATCAAACCAGCGTTACCGGTGTAAAGAAGTGGGAAGTAATCTTTTAGCTTTAGAGCTACGTAGTTGGCTGACAAAACAGCAACCGAGGTTGCATCGCGCAGGCTTTGGTTACCCATCATGCGAATGTATGCCCAGGAAATAGGCAAAATCGAAGCTGAACCAAATGGTGCACCAGAGATAGGGCCAAAGTTAGGAAGTTCTATCTGAGCCAAGGAGTGACCTGGCAAGAATGGAGCTAGGTGAGCCCTGGCGGCTACTGGACCAACTCCAGGACCTCCACCACCGTGAGGGATGCAGAAGGTTTTGTGTAGGTTCAGGTGCGAGACGTCGCCACCCAAAAGACCAAACTTGGCATAGCCAACCACAGCGTTGGTGTTTGCGCCATCGATATAAACCTGGCCACCTGCAGCATGAACCATGTCACAAATGTCAGCAATGGCTTCTTCGTAAACACCATGTGTGGATGGGTAGGTAACCATAAGAGCCGAAAGCTTGTCGCCTGCATCGGCGATCTTTTGCTTGATGTCAGCTAGGTCTACGTTGCCCATCTCATCGCAGGCAACAACTACTACCTTCATACCCGCCAAGATCGCAGATGCTGCGTTGGTTCCGTGGGCAGAGGATGGAATCAAACAAACTTCACGCTGGCTGTCGCCGCGGGATAGGTGATATCCGCGGATGGCCATAAGGCCAGCTAGCTCTCCCTGGCTTCCGGCGTTTGGCTGCAACGATACTGCGTCATAGCCGGTTACATCGCAAAGCCAACCGGTTAGCTCTTCGATTAGGTTCAGATACCCTGCTACGTCTTCCTTTGGAGCAAAAGGATGCATGTTGCCAAACTCTGGCCAGGTAACTGCTTCCATCTCGGTTGTTGAGTTCAGTTTCATTGTGCAAGAGCCAAGTGGAATCATTCCACGGTCGAGCGCGTAGTCGTAGTCAGCAAGACGCTTTAGGTAACGAAGCATTGCAGTCTCAGAGTGGTGAGAGTTGAAAACCTGATGGGTTAGATATTCATCTTTGCGAGCAAGGGATCCAAGCTTGGTGGCAGCGGAAGCGTTGAAGACATAGTTAACGTTGCCAGCGCCAAAGGCAGCTGCGATATTGTTCAGCACTTCACCATCGATGGTTTCATCGATGGAAAGGCCAACAGTTTTCTCATCCAGAACAAGCATTGTGATGTCTTGTTTCCTAGCGGCTTCATAAACTGTTTTAGAACTTGGAACAGTAACCTGGAAGGTATCGAAGAACTCGTTCGGGGAAACGCCTAGCCCAGCTTTTTTGAGCGCTTCGGCAAGTGCAAGAGTCTTGTGATGAACATCGAGTGCGATAGAGCGGAGTCCCTTTGGACCGTGATACACCGCATACATTCCAGCCATAACGGCTAGCAACACCTGCGCGGTACAGATGTTAGAAGTTGCACGCTCGCGTCTGATGTGCTGCTCGCGGGTTTGCAGAGTTAGTCGGTAGGCAGGTGCTCCATCGGCATCAACTGATACTCCTACCAGTCTTCCTGGCATTGAGCGCTCAAGATCATCACGAACAGCAAGGTAACCAGCGTGAGGACCTCCAAAGCCCATTGGAACTCCAAAGCGCTGAGTGGTTCCAACAGATATGTCAGCTCCGGCACTTCCTGGAGATTCAATCAAGCAAAGAGCAAGTAGGTCTGCAACTGCAACCGAAAGCGCAGAGACTTTTTTGGCTGCAGCAAAAATGGGCTTTAGGTCGGTTAGGTTTCCAGAAGAGCCTGGGTACTGAACCAAGACACCAAAGTATTCGCCAGTTAGACCAGCTGCACCCTTGGCTGCGTCAAAGTATGAAATCTCAATTCCAACCGGGGTAGCCCTGTGCTCCAAAAGAGCTTTGGTCTGTGGGAAGCAGTCGCTGTCCACGTAGAAAACTTTGCTTTCACTTGTTGATCCTCGTCTAGCAAGCAGCATTGCCTCGGCAGCAGCAGTAGATTCATCCAACATGGATGCGTTAGCCGTCTTCATTCCAGTTAGGTCATTGACCATGGTCTGGAAGTTGATTATTGCTTCTAGGCGGCCCTGGGAAATTTCTGGCTGGTAGGGAGTGTATGCGGTGTACCAGGAAGGGTTTTCCAAAACATTGCGCTTAATAACTGAAGGGGTCAGGGTTCCGTAGTAACCCTGACCAATCAAGCTTGTAGTGACCTTGTTGTTGTTCGCGTGAGCACGAAGGGCCTTTAGCGTGTCAGCTTCGGTGAGTGGATCAGGAAGTTTTCCATCACCCTTGAACTGAATTGCCTTTGGCAAGGCGGTTGCCATGAGCTCGTCTAGGGATGAATACCCCAACTCCTTGAGCATTTCAGATTGTTCTTGAGGGGTAGGACCGATGTGGCGGTACTTGAAATCTTTGTGCTCAGGAAGCATTTGTAAGCAGTTACCCCTCGTTGGTTAGTTGAGCGTATTCTTCATGGGTTAGCAAAGCGGGTAGTTCTGTGAATTTGATCTTGATCAACCATCCGGCACCCATTGGGTCCTGGTTTACTAGTTCTGGTGTTGCGGTGACGCTGTCATTTACTGCCACTATTTCACCATCAACTGGGGCGTAAAGCTCTCCGACACTCTTGGTGGATTCAATTTCGCCACAAATCTTCATGTAAGTAGTTGAGCTTCCAAGCTTGGGTAGGTCAACAAACACGATGTCGCCTAGCTTCTCGGCTGCGTATTCTGTGATTCCAACGGTGGCAACATCGCCCTCGATTGAAAGCCACTCGTGCTCTTTGGTGTAGTGAAGACTTTCGCGATTAGTCATGAGATTTCGTCCTTGCTTTGCTGATTTATCCGGCACCTCAAAGCTAATCTAGGTCGCACTAGAGTCAAAATCGGCCTGTTCGTCCCTGTGGGAACTGATCTAGGGCTTGGGTGTCGGGTATTTCTGGATAGGGTAGCTCGAACCCGGAGGCACATACATTGGCCTTTGTGGAACAGCTTGAGCCAAAGCGGGCGCTGAGGATTTGGCCACTTGTTCGGGGGCTCCTAGCGGAGTGCCTCGCAGCCTTCTTTTGAAACCGCGCAAGAAGGTCTGAACACCTAAGCCAATGAGTGTGGCTGTTTCTTGTCTCTGTCTAGGTGAGAGATTTTTGCGCCATGCCCAGCGGACCAAGAAGTAAAGCGCAATGATTCCAACGAATGGTTCTTTCCACTGCAAAACAAGAAAGCTACCGTCGAATACCTGCACCGGTAGCTCAGTGCCGCCAAGGGAACTTGTAAGGGTTATCTTGTTTGAAACAAAACCCAAGCCAGGCAGTAGGTTCAGTTGCGAACCTTCGGCCTGACCAGAAACTTGCGTTGTGACAGCTTTCTGGACTTCTTGCTCGGGCGAGACTAAGGATGAGCGTAAGGACTTATTCGCAATCACTTCACCGCCGTGCTCGAAGGCCCAGCTCAACTCAGAGAAGACCGGATACTCGCCAGGGTTAGTGTAGGTAACCCTAGATTCGACAGGTCCAAAGTTCACAATGCCAGGTAAGTCGGGCAAGATGCTGTCGATGAAGCTAGATCGCTCAAGTCTATGGATGTCATGCCTTATCACTTGAGCTGGCAGGAGGTTTGCCTCTTCCAAAGAAGCCACCAGACCATAAGGAGTTACGGTCATGGATCGAAGTATCGAACTAGTTGACCCAACACCTTCCCCTTGATTCCCAACTGAATCAAGTCGAACAACAACACCACCAGTGAATAACTGCTGTTTGTAATCAGCCTTGGGTTTTATTGTGACGAGGAAACGCTCCTGCCCACCTCCGGGGTGACGATTGGCAAAGGGAACAATTTCCAAAACGTTTGAAAGAGAATATGGGGTTGATCCACTTGGTAGCTGTGATCTGCCACCCTCTCCGGTGTAAAAATCTATGAATTCAACAACAACAACCTTAGGTGCGGCAGTGGTTGCAAATATCTCGAGAGTTATCTCAGTGTTTATGGATCCCGGATCACCGACAACAAATTCTCTAGGAATACTTGAAACCGAAAGCTCTCCAGTTTCCGCCCACGACGCCTGAGCAAAGCTTGTTAATGTCACCAGAGAGGAAACGAGAACAACCCAGGGTAGTTTTTTCACTAGACGTATCCCAAGACCGGCTTACGCTCTATGGGAGGCAGCCGCCCAAGAAACAACCAAACCATCCGAATTCATCGAAGTACTCTTCGTCGTTTACCTCAAGCTGGTAGTAGTAGTTTGTCTGGTAAATTCCCGATGGGTCGGCCCCGTAAATGCTCATAACTGATTTCATTTGAGCGGACCCTTCGTCACCATATGAAATCGGGTCGTAATACCAGTCTCCCTCTATGTCAGAAAAGTCCTCTGTAGTTTCCCATGCAACGCTATAAGGCAAAGAAATAAGCCCGCCGATAAGATTTGTCTTAACCTTCAGGTAAGCCTCTGCACGATTTTCTAGAGTTGGCGCATACCAGTCGTCTAGAACAATTTCGGCGTTATTCCAAGCTGCCCCCTCAGTAGGAGCGCGCATAACAGGCTCGCGTCCAACCAAAACAACTGCCATGTCGTCGGAATCCACGCAGTCGTTTGCGTCATAGCTAACGGTAAACCAATTTGTCGAATAGCTTCTTCTAGTTTCGGTAATCCATTCCGGGGCATCGTTCACATCGATATCGCCGTCTTCATCTAGGTCCTCGCTCCTGAAAACGTCACCAACTGCATCGTTGTTGGAATCATAGGAATCGTAATCGATTCTTTCCAGAGTGCTAACAGTTGCCGAATCTGGAACAGTCACGGCGTTGAAATTAATCCAACCAAATTGATTGCCAGTGTTGTTGAGCTCGTTCAGTGTGTTCTGTAAATCAGCATCACTGAAGGCGTCAACGGAATTGGTTTCATCGTCATAGTCTCCGAAGTAATAACCCAGCACATCAGCGATAGTTGGAGATTCAATACCATCGACCCGACGGTTTAGAGC
>WLDW01000031.1 GCA_009704605.1 Actinomycetota bacterium | reverse complement strand
TAGGAATAAGTAAGCAACCAGAGCCTGGATCAAAATGGTTGCGCTGGTGAGACCAGCTAGTGACATAACTAGGAATTCAGATGTCATTGTGAAAAACAAGGTGATTGAACCAGCGATGTGGATAGCTATCTGGATTGTTGTGAAAACAAAAGGTGTTCTAGTGTCTTCAAGGGCAAAAAATGCCTTCTGAAACATGAACACCAAACCAAAAGGAACCAACCCAAACATGGTTGTAAACAACACGTTGCCTAAGGCAACTGTTGATGGATACTCTCCAACAAACACTCTGGCAACTGGATAGCTAAGAAGAATAAGGGCTACTGATGAAAATACATTCACCAAAACAACCACTCGAAGAGCGGCACGAAGATCAATCTTCATCAGATCGATTCTCTTGTCGTGAACATGCTCACTCATCTTCGTGAAGTAAGCCGTTGCTATTGAAACTGTGACCACAGAGTGAGGAAGCATGAAAAGCAACCAAGCAATCATCATTGCTGCAATTGAAGCAATCGCTAAATCCTCTGATCTATCCGCTACTGCCCGAGAAGCAACGAAGGTCTGAACCAAACCACCAACCTGCGAAACCAAAACCATTCCAATTGTCCAAGTTGCTGCTTTCATAGCTGGACGAAGTCCAACCCCTCGCCACGAGAAGTTCAGCGAGAAATTGATTCCGATTTTCTTCCACGACAAAAACAATATGAGCGCTTGTGAAGCCACGCCTACAGTTGCGGAACCAGCCAAAAGAGCAATTTGGTCTGGCCCCCAACTTTCGACAGACCTAGCCCCGACTGGGTCCGCTCCAAAAACCACCAGGAAAGAAATCAGACCAATAATCCCAACAACGTTATTTAGAACCGGAGCCCACATGTAAGGACCAAATGCACTTCGAGCGTTTAGAACTTCTCCAAGCATTGCGTAAAGACCGTAGAAAAATAGCTGCGGAATGCACCAGTAAGCAAACGCGGAAGCAAGTGCCAACTGAGCCGGAGACCATCCGGTTGTGTAAATGGATATCAAAAAAGGTGCCGCGATGGTCGAAATTACAGTCACAGCCGCAAAAACCACAATCGCCAAAGTTAATAGGCGGTCAATGTAGCCAAGGCCACCATCTTTGTGAGATCTAGCTTTTACTATCTGAGGTACCAGCACCGCAGAGAGAACACCACCGGCGATAATTGCGTAGACGTTATTGGGTAGTTGGTTTGCAACACCGAAGGCATCTGCGGCATCGGTAGTAACACCGATTGTTAGTGCCAAAACCACGGTCCGAATAAATCCAAGAATTCGGGAGGCTATTGTTCCACCGGCCATCAATAATGATGATTTGGCGACACTCATAAGTTTTCCCTAGCTAGTTCTTGTTTTACGCGATGTTCGAATAAAACCCACGACTGTCAACATTGCAACTAATCCAAAAAACAACCCTATTGCCCAAGCTTCAACATCGGGATTAACGGTGAGTTTGATTGGCACCTTTGGGCCGATTTCAACTCCGCTAATTGAAGTCAACCAAGCCACCATTACAACATCACCGCTACCGATTGCGGAAACTGGAAACTGGGCGTTGACAGTTGAGCCCGGTTCAATAATTAGCCAATCGGTCGTCTCCTCAACAATAAGTTTCGGGCTGGTAGAAACTAGGTGCACAATTACTCGCACCGGATTACCCTGGCTGTTATTCACAACTACTGGAAAACTTGATTCTCTGGCAACCAGCGTGATATCAGATCCGCCGAGAATCGAAACACCATCAGGGAAGGTGACTGTTCTCTCAGCTGGGAATGCAGGCATTGCCGCCAACCCAAGTGAGGCAGCGATGGCAACAATTAGGACAATTGTTATCTTCTTCAACTTCGAGCCTCGATAAGTTCCAGAGCCACTTTGGCAATTCTTTTCTCATTTACATGAGAGAGCCTATTGATAAGCTCGCTCAATTTTACCCAGGCTAGTTCACTGGCCTCATGATTTGGATCGTGCTCCATGGTCAGCTCACCGGATATTTGATTCATTAAGTAGACGTGAACAGTTTTGGATACGTTCTTACCTTTTTGATTAAAGGTGTAATTCACATCCCCCAGGTAATCTGTGATTTCTGCACTCAGTCCCGTTTCCTCAAAAACCTCTCGCAGTGCTGCCTGCTCATTAGTTTCGTTTGGCTCCAAATGCCCCTTTGGAATACACCATTCGAGTTTCCCGCCCCGATTAAACCTCGCCATAAGCGCCACCAGAGTCGAATCAGTTTTAGAAACCACAAAACCACCAGCCGAGACTTCAACAACAGGAGCTGGTTTTTCACGGGTCATATTGTTAAGCCTAACCTCAAGACCAAATGCGCCCATTTTGCCTGATAGAAACCACCTAAGCGTTGTGGCAAGGTTGAACATATGCATTCATCCGACGCCATGAAAAACCTTGAGCGTGTTACAAAAACACCGCTTCTTGATTCGCTCGGAGCGATGTTTGAAACCGCAGGGTATGAGCTAGCCCTTGTCGGCGGCCCGGTTAGAGATGCAATTCTTGGCCGAGTAGCACCCGATGTTGACCTAACCACAAACGCCACCCCAGAACAGATCCTTGAAGTAATCAGGGGCAAAGTCGATACCCACTGGGAAATTGGAAAAGAATTTGGGACCATCGGTTGCCGAATTGGTGACAATCAAATTGAAATTACAACTTATCGAACCGATAAATACGATGTGGACTCTAGAAAACCAGAAGTAAAGTTCGGAACCGATTTGAAGCACGACTTACAACGCCGTGACTTCACCGTAAACTCCATGGCTCTAACTCTTCCCGCTAGGGAGTTTGTAGATCCTTTTGGAGGCCTGCGCGATCTGGGCGACAAGGTGCTCAAAACGCCAGGTAAGCCAGAAGACTCGTTTGGTGATGATCCTTTACGAATGCTTCGAGGAGCCAGGTTTGCATCTCAGCTTGGGTTTGAAATTGAACCAGCAACATTTGAGGCAATGCAGTCAATGCGCCAACGACTAGAAATTGTTTCGGCGGAAAGAATTCAAGTTGAATTACAAAAACTTATGCTTGGAGCAAATCCCCGCAAAGGTCTTGAGGCACTAGTTGATTCAGGACTCGCAGAAATTGTCTTGCCAGAGCTTCCTGCCCTAAAGCTCGAAACCGACGAACATCACCACCATAAAGATGTCTACGAACACACTCTCACTGTTGTCGAGCAAGCTATCGACTACGAAAAGGATTACAACCTAGAGCCAGATTTCGTGTTGCGGTTTGCAGCCCTGCTACACGACATTGGAAAACCAGCAACAAGAAAGCTAGAACCAGGCGGGGCAGTTAGTTTCTACCACCACGATGTGGTGGGGGCAAAGCTTGCCTCCAAGAGAATGAAGGCGCTTCGCTTCGATAATGACACCACCAAGGCGGTATCGAAACTGGTTGAGCTTCACTTACGCTTTTTTGGATACAGTGATCAATCCTGGACCGACGCGGCAATAAGAAGGTATGTTCGCGATGCTGGAGAGCAGTTAGTTCGGCTACACATTCTTACCCGATCTGATGTAACTACAAGAAATAAGCGCAAAGCTGACCAGCTTTCTCACGCCTACGACGATCTTGAGAAAAGAATTGCAATTGTCATGGAGCAAGAAGAGCTCAATGCCATGAGGCCTGATCTAACCGGCGAGGAAATAATGGAAATCCTGAATCTGAAGCCAGGTCCTAAGGTCGGCAAGGCCTATAAGTACCTTTTGGAGCTTCGGATCGAAAATGGCCCACTTGGCCCGGAGGCTGCAAAGAAGGCCTTGCTGGAGTGGCACTCCAAGGGCTAGACTCGTGAAGTTGCCTAGATTTCGGCTCTGAGATAAAGAAAAGAAATCAAGAAAACAGATGCCACATACCCTCCTGTCATGGAACGTCCATGGCCGCTCTAGTCCAAAGGAGGTGGGTTAGCTATGCATCAGTATGAAGTAATGGTAATTCTCGACCCAACAGTTGAGGAAAAGACCGTTGAACCATCAATCCAGAAGTTCCTCAAGGTCATCACTGACGCCAAGGGAACAATCGACACTCTCTCCATTTGGGGAAGACGCCGCCTGGCTTACGAAATCAAGAAGCAGACCGAAGGTATCTACGCCGTCATCAACATGACCGCACCTTCCGAAGCTGTTATTGAGCTCGACCGTCAGCTAAACATTTCTGAAGCTGTTATGCGCACCAAGGTTTTGCGTGCAGAAGACGTTCAGTTCACAATCACTCCTATTGAGTACTCTCCAGAGCGCCCGGCTCGCAAGCCATACGCCAAGAAGGGTGACTCAGATTCAAGATCTGACTCTCGTTCAGAGGGCCGTTCAGATTTTCGTTCAGACAGCAAGCCTTCATACAAGAAGCAAGAAGCTGCGGCTGAAGTAGCAGCGGTGGTTGAGTAATCATGGCTGGAGAAGTAAACATCACAGTAGTTGGCAACTTAGCTGACGACCCAGAACTTCGTTACACCCAAGGCGGCATCGCTGTTTGCAGCGTGCGTGTTGGTTCAACTCCAAGAGTTATGAACCGCACTACCAACGCTTGGGAAGACGGCGAAACTGTTTGGGTTCGTTGCACCGCATGGCGTGAGCTTGCAGAAAATGTAGCGCAGAGCCTAACCAAAGGTTCTCGTGTTGTAGTTTCTGGTCGCCTAAAGGCACCTTCTGCTTACCAGAGTGCTCAGGGAGAATCTCGTGCATCACTAGAGGTGGACATCGAAGAAATCGGTCCATCGCTTAGATATGCAACAGCAGCTGTTACCCGTCGCGCTCGCGAGGGTGGACCAGCTGGTGGAGCCGCACAAGTTCAATCAGATCCATGGGCAAACACTCCAGCTGCTCCGGCAGCTGCCAAGGCCGATGACGGCTGGGCTAACCCAGGTGCACCAGCATCTGACGACACACCTTTTTAAAGACTAGAAACTAGGAGAAATAAATGGCTGGAAAAACCGACCCACGTCGTAAACCAACTAGAAACTCGAAGCTAGACAAGCTAGCTCCAGTTAAGTTCATGAAAGTTGGCATCATCGATTACAAAGATGTTGCAACCTTGAGAAAGTTCATCTCTGACCGCGGAAAGATCCGCGCTCGCAGAATCACCGGCGTCTCTGTTCAAGAGCAGCGCCTAATCGCAACCGCTATCAAGAACGCACGTGAGATGGCTTTGTTGCCATACGCTGGCGCTGGCCGCTAAGGAGAAACCCCATGTCAAAGATCATTCTTACCAATGAGGTTTCTGGCCTTGGCTCCGCTGGAGATGTTGTTGAAGTAAAAAACGGTTACGCACGCAATTACCTACTGCCTAGAGGATTTGCCGTTACCTGGAGCAAGGGTGGAGAAAAGCAAGTTAGCTCTATCCGTGCAGCTCGTGACGCACGTCAACTAGCAACACTTGAAGAAGCACAAACTCTAAAGGCAAGACTTGAAGAGGGTTCCGTGAAACTTGCAGTTAAAGCTGGAGTTGGCGGAAGACTGTTTGGTTCTGTGAAGACCGGCGACATCGCCTCTGCTGTTTCAGAAGCTGGCCTTGGTCAGATCGACAAGCGCAAAGTTGAAATCCCAAACCCGATTCGCTCTGTTGGTGAGTACCTAGCTACCGTGAGATTACATGGTGACCTAGTTGCAACCATCAAGCTAAAAGTTGTAGCCAAGAAGTAAACTGCTATTGCTTTAGGTCTATAAAGTTCCTGCACTCTAACTAAGAGGAGAGTCAAAACAGGTGAGAAAAACGCTTGGAATTGGCTTGATGCTTGGCTGGCAAGACATTCGACAGTCATACCGCAGAAGTGTTTTTGGTCAACTTTGGATAACTATCGGTATGGCAGTAACCATTTCTGCTATTGGAATAGTCTTCGGAACGATTTTCAATACGCCACTAGAAGTGTTTCTTCCTTACCTAGCTTCTGGACTTATTACTTGGGGATTGATTGCCGGAATTCTAAATGAAGGCAACCAGGCTTTTATCGTCGCAGAGGCAATGATCAAGCAGCTGCCGCTACCAAAGATTGTTTATGTGGTTCGCGTAGTTTGGCGGAACATTATTGTTTCTGCCCACAACATCGTGATTATGCCAGTTGTGATCCTCCTCTTCGGGGGAGGAATAACTTGGGCATTACTTTTGTGGCCGCTTGGAGTTTTGCTGGCTGTGTTCGCTTTATCCGGAATGGCGATGATTTTTGGCATTGTGGCAACAAGGTTTAGAGACCTTCCTCAAATTATTAGCGCTGCTTTGACTGTTGCTTTCTACATAACTCCAGTTATTTGGATCAAAGAGAGCCTTGGGGACAACGAGCTAGTTGAGACCATTGTGAGCCTAAATCCGCTGTATCACATTTTGCAGGTGATGAGACTGCCACTGATCAGTCAATACCCATCACTAGAAAATTGGATATGGGTTGTGGCGTTGGGAATAGTTCTATGGACAATCGGACTTCTGTTATTCAAGAAGTACGAAAAAAGAATTGCGTATTGGGTATAGACATGGCACACATAAGACTAAAGAACGCATCCGTTGTACTTCCCATTTACAACTCATCTGCAAGATCACTGACTAATACTCTTGTGAGTGCTGCAACCGGTGGAGCTCTAACTGCTCAACGAGGCGGCCACCTAAGCATTGAAGCATTGAAAGAACTGAATCTCGAGATTAAATCTGGTGACAGGGTTGGAATAATCGGTCACAACGGTGCTGGAAAGAGCACCCTATTAAGACTCTTTACTGGAGTGTTCGAGCCAAGTTCCGGAACGGTTGAAAGATCGGGCACAATTTCCTCCTTGGTGGATATCTCTTTGGGAATTAATCCAGAAAACACCGGAAGGGAAAACATCCTTCTTCGTGGAAAGCTCATGGGCCTTTCAAAGAAACAAATCAATCAAAAGATTGACGAAATCATTGAGTTCTCCGAACTTGGCGATTACGTGAATTTGCCAGTTCGTATATACAGCTCTGGAATGCTTCTGAGACTGGCATTCTCTGTCTCCACCTCAATGTCTGCAGACATTTTGATAATGGACGAGTGGCTTTCTGTGGGAGATGGAGCCTTTGCCGATCGAGCAAGTAAGAGACTGCAAGATTTAGTGAACCAGTCAGAAATACTCGTTATTGCAAGCCACAATAGAGAATTGATCGAGCAAACATGCAACAAGGTCGTGTGGATGGAACACGGAGTAATGAAAAAAGTTGGCCCCACCAAAGAAATCGTTCAAGACTATTTCGGCTAGAGAACCCTTACTTGGGCTCATCAGTTAGCCGCGTAGAACCCCACCGTCTCAGCTAGCTTTTCCTCAAAGTTTCCGTGCTTTGGCTTCCAGCCAAGCTCAGCTTCTGTTGCCGAAGCATCAATCGCATATCTCAAGTCGTGGCCTGGACGATCACCAATAAATTCAATCCAGTCTTTTGGTTTGCCCATGATTTCAAGCAACGCTTGAACAACCTGCAGGTTCGAGCGTTGATTGTCTGCACCCAAGAGGTAGGTCTCACCGATAACACCTTTGTCAATAACAGCCCAAACACCATCGTTGTGATCATCGACGTGGATCCAGTCCCGAACATTTGCCCCATTGCCATAAAGTTCAGGCTTTGATCCGGAGTTGATTAGGCCGATCATGCGCGGGATTAACTTCTCTTCGTGTTGGTATGGACCGAAGTTATTGCTGCAGTTAGAAATAGTTGCCCGAAGGCCAAAAGAGCGAACCCAGGCCCTAACCAGGTGATCACTTGAAGCCTTCGAAGCGGAGTATGGAGACGAAGGGTTGTATGGGGTGTTTCTAGTGAACTTGTCTGTTCCATCAAGGTCCAGGTCCCCGAAAACCTCGTCAGTTGAAACGTGGTGCATTCGAACATTGTGTTTGACACACGCTTGATTCAGTTCGAAAGTCCCAAAAACGTTCGTCTCAATAAACGGGCGCGGAGATTTCAAAGAATTATCGTTGTGACTTTCGGCAGCGAAATGAACAACGACATCTGCCTTTGAGACAAAAGATTCCACGATTTTCGAGTCGCAGATATCCCCTTGAACAAACTCGTATTTACCCTCAAGGCCTTCTAGGTTTGAAATACGCCCAGCATAAGTAAGAGAATCTAGAACTGTGATTTTTACATCGGGGCGAGTTGCGAGTGTCCTACGGACAAAGTTTGAGCCGATAAATCCAGCTCCACCGGTGACAACAACCTTCAAAATGCCTCCCATGACTCTGTAATAGGCTATCAGCAGAGCGATTCATGTTTTGGGGAAATGATGAGCCCTGAAAGCTTTAGCGCGGTGAAGGGAAAAATGAAGGGCATAATTCTTGCCGGCGGATCCGGAACCAGGCTCTACCCTCTGACTATCGCAAACTCTAAACAGCTGATGCCGGTATACGACAAGCCGATGATTTACTATCCGTTGAGCACACT
>WLDW01000030.1 GCA_009704605.1 Actinomycetota bacterium | reverse complement strand
GGACAGAGAAAAAACAGCATCCGATAGATTTGCGTTAGATCAGAAACCACAGCGAGAAGAGGAAAAAATGGCTCAGAAAGAACAGAAACCACAGAAGAACAACAAGAAGGCTCCTGCCAAGAACCTAAAGGAAAAGCGCCTCGACAAGCAGGCCAAGGCTGCCAACAAAAAGAACTCTTAGGGGTTCCTAGATTCTCCTGACGGGCTACTAAAATCCGCAAAAACAAATTGGTATGTCAAACAAGGACATTTTGGTAGGCCCCGTCGGGATCGAACCGACGACCCACGGATTAAAAGTCCGTTGCTCTAACCAACTGAGCTAGAGGCCCTAGCGACGCCAAAGCGTCCCCTAATTGTAGCAACTATGAGATTTATACGATTACTTCCAGTTGGAGCTCAGCTTCACTGCTTCGCTCCAGCTTGCGAAGATTTGCTCATCATAGGGTTCAGGGTTAAACGTTCTCTCGAGTTCGAAAACGTTTCTTAGTTCCTCTTTGGTGCTCCACACCCCAACCCCAATTCCTGCCAGGAATGCGGCCCCTAGGGCTGTGGATTCGAGATCCTTACCTCTTATAACGGGCACACCGAGACAATTGGCTTGGAGCTGCATAAGTAAGTTGTTTCTTGCCGCTCCGCCATCAACTCGAAGCTCTTTGGGCTCAACGTTGGTATCGGCTGAGATAGCTGTTACCAAATCTCTAACCTGAAAAGCAATTGCATCCAAAGTAGCCCGCGCTAGGTGATGCTTTGTTGTGCCACGGGTGATGCCCAGAATCGTGCCCTTAGCATCTGGATTCCAGTGTGGAGCTCCAAGTCCAGTTAGGGCCGGAACAAATACAACTCCGCCACTATCTGGAACTTGCAAAGCAAGCTCCTCAATTTCGTTCGCACTCTCAATTACTCCAAGGCCATCCCGTAGCCACTGAACCGCGGCTCCTGCAACAAAGACTGAACCCTCGAGAGCGTAAGTGATGTCTCCATTTGGTTCCTGCCAAGCAATAGTTGTGAGTAAGTTGTTTTTGCTTTGGACAACTTTAGAACCTGTGTTGGTGAGCATGAATGCTCCCGTGCCGTAAGTGCACTTACTCTCACCAATCTCAAAAGCTGTTTGTCCAAAGAGCGCGGCTTGCTGGTCTCCAGCAATTCCAGTGATGGGAAGCTCTAGGTTCAAAAAACTCGCCGGGTCTGTGGTTGCAAATTTTCCGTAGCTAGGAACAATTAGGGGCAAAGCGCTAACTGGCACATGGAATATCTCCAGCAACTCCGCACTCCAGTTACCAGTTCTGATATCCATCAACTGAGTTCTTGAGGCATTACTGGCATCTGTGATGTGGCTAATGCCACTGGTCATTCTCGCGACCAGATAGGAGTCCACTGTTCCGATTTTGATTTGCCCTGAAACTACATCGCCCCAGATGGTTTTTTCATTTTGCGACAGCCACAGCAGCTTGCTGCTCGAAAAGTACGGATCAAGTTTCAAACCCGAGATGTTTTGTATTTTATCCTCAAGCCCCTGAGCCTTGAGCTTTGCAACAAGATCAGCAGTTCTGCGGTCCTGCCAGACAATTGCCTTGCGAGGAGAGCGCAGAGTTTTACTATCCCAGAGCACCACTGTTTCACGCTGGTTCGTGATTCCGATTGCAACAAGTGACACTGTGGTTTGGGAGATAGCTTCGCTGGCTGCAGCCAGGGTTGCCTGCCAGATTTCTTCAGGCTCGTGCTCAACTAGTCCTGGTTCTGGAAAGTACTGCAGAAACTCTCGGTACCCTCTGGCTAAGACTTTCCCTTTGGTCGAGACAACCTGGACTGTAACGCCTGTTGTGCCAGCATCGATAGCCAAGATTGCCATGGCCAAAGGCTAGCAAAGCTTTAGGTGAAGTGGGGCTGGTCTAGCGGGCTGTTGCTCTTCTTATCCGGCCACTCAACAATCAGCATTGCTAAAACAATCAAAACACCGCCGATTACGGTGCGCAGTGATAGAACTTCTTGCCCAACAGCAACTGCGATAGCAGCTGCAAAGACAATCTCACCGGTCAAAATGATTGCCACTCTGGAAGGGTCCATGATTGACTGTGCCCAGGTTTGAATCAAGAAAGCCATGGCTGTTGCGAAAACAGCGGTGAATACAACGGTTCCCCAAACAAAAGCATTCGGCGGTGGCTGGTAGCCATCTGGCACAGCACCCATCCAGCAGACAACTGATCCTGCACCCAATTGAATAACGGTTAGCGGGTAAATGTCTTTGGCGTTACTCCAGAAGCTAAGCCCGATGATGTGTCCTGCAAACAATAGCGCGCAAGCAATTAGCCAGACTTGACCTGGATCAAAAGAGATTCCGTTGAAAGAAATAAATAGCAATGCGGTTAACGCCAGAGTGGTGCCTACGATTACTTTCTTCTCTACTTTCTTTTTGAAAACAAACCAGAAAAGTATTGGGGTAAAGACAACATACAAACCCGTCAAGAAGCCGGTTATTGCGGCGGTGGTTAGATCAAGACCGATTGTTTGGGTGATGTAGGCAAGGCCTAGCATCACACCAAGAATTGAACCTCGAAAAAGGGTCTTCTTATTGATGGACGATAGAACCTGAGGGCGTATGGCAATCATCACAATTGTTGCCACGGTGAACCTAGTTGCCAAGAAGTCAAAGACTGGCTGGTCGTTTATGGCGTCTTTCATGAGCACAAACCCGGCGCCCCAGACAATCGCCACAAAAACCAGCGCAATTACTGCCCAGGACTTTAGCTTCATAGTCCTCAAAGTTTATCCAAGTTGCTTGGCGTGGCTGAATCCGCCAGCTATCAAGGAATCTGGGCTAAATGTATGAAAAGAGTTTCCCGTTCGTTCACCTTCAAGACAACCCCTGTTTGGGGGGTCGAGTTAACTTGGTGTCTGTCAACCCGACATCTTACGAAAGGTACTACATGTCACGATTAATCAAACTGGCAGCTATTGCTGGAGCTAGCGCTCTAGTTTTGAGTGGCTGTGCCGGTGCAGCAAACGAAGAAACTGCTACAGAATCAACTCTTAGCGGCACAATCAGCGGCTCAGGTGCATCTTCCATGGGTAGCGGTCAAGAAGCCTGGATTGCAGAGTTTCAGATTGCTAACCCTAATGTGACCATCAACTACGATCCTTCTGGTTCTGGTGCTGGACGCGAAGCGTTTACTGCCGGAGGAGTTGTCTTCGCTGGAACTGACTCATACTGGAAAGACGAGGAACTTGCTCTAGAGTTCGCTGCTTGTGCTCCAGGAACCAAGCCTTGGGAATTCCCAGTTTGGATTTCTCCAATTGCAGTTATCTTCAACCTTGAAGGTGTCGACAGCTTGAACCTAGACGCAGCAACTGTGGCTGGAATCTTTGCTGGCGAGATCACAATGTGGAATGACGATGCAATCACATCTCAGAACCCAGATCTTGATCTTCCTGAGCTAAGCATCACAGCCGTTCACCGCTCTGATGACTCCGGAACAACCAAGAACTTCACTAACTACCTAGAAAAGACCGCTGAAGCCATTTGGACAGCTGGAACTATTGAGACCTGGCCGACCGAGTACGGTGGCGAGGGCGCAAAGGGAACTTCCGGTGTTGTTGACGCTGTAACCGCAGGTAACGGAACAATCGGTTACGCAGATGCTTCTAAGGCAGGAGACCTAGGAACTGTAGCGATCAAGGTTGGAGACGGCTATGTTTCATTCAGCGCAGAAGCAGCTTCAAAGGTTATCGAAGCTTCCTCTCTAGTTGAAGGCAGAGAGTCTTACGACTTGGCTTACAAGATTGCACGTGACACTACCGAGTCAGGGGTATACCCAATCGTTCTAGTGTCATACCTAACTGGTTGCAACGAGTACCTAGATGCAGAAGTCGCCACACTAGTGAAGGCATATGCTTCATACATCATCTCTGAGCAGGGCCAGGCTACCGCGGCATCTGCCGGAGGTACAGCACCGATTAGTGCCAGCTTGCGCGAGAAGGCCCAAGCAATTATCGACGCTATCAAGTAGTAATAGAATCAACTCGAAGCCCGGCCCAGCCTTACGGCTGAGCCGGGCTTTGAGCAAAAAATCAGTCTTGAATCACCTATTTGCCGAGGAGAATGATGTCATCACAAGCTCCAGTTGTGAAGCGTCGTATTGGTGACCTTGTCTTTTCTAATCTTGCAATAGGCTCCGGAGTTGCAATCCTGGTGATCCTTGCCGCGGTTGCTATTTTCTTGTTTGCTGAATCAGTACCCGCTTTCTTGAGTGAGCAAGATGCTGCCCCAGATGGATTCTTTGCTTATGTAGCACCATTTCTATTTGGAACAGTTTTGGCCTCAATCATCGCGCTCCTAATAGCAACCCCATTGGCAATTGGAATTGCTTTATACATTTCACACTTTGCTCCTAGGCGCCTTTCTCAGGCCCTCGGTTACTCCATTGACTTGCTGGCAGCAATACCATCCGTTGTTTACGGGTTATGGGGAATGCTTGTCCTAGCCCCATTTCTAAACCCCAGCTATCTCTGGCTCAATGAGAACTTTGGCTGGATTCCGTTTTTTGAAGGACCCGTTTCCGCAACCGGAAGAACAATGATGACTGTTGGAATTGTCCTAGCAATCATGATCTTGCCCATCATGGCTGCCTTGATTCGAGAGATTTTCTTGCAGACACCCAGGCTCCACGAGGAAGCGGCATTGGCACTTGGCGCTACTCGCTGGGAAGTTATCAAGATGGCTGTCCTCCCGTTTGGAAAAGCAGGAATCATCTCTTCAGCAATGCTTGGCCTCGGAAGGGCTCTAGGCGAAACTATGGCGGTAGCACTTGTATTGTCTGGATCCGGAGTGATTACTTTTGCCCTGTTGACTTCCACAAACCCAAATACAATCGCCGCAAACATCGCACTTCAGTTCCCAGAATCTTCTGGAACCTACACCAGCTTGTTGATTGCCACAGGCTTGGTGCTTTTTGCTATAACCATGGCAATAAACATGCTTGCCCGTTGGGTAATCTCCCGCCGAAGTGAATTCTCGGGTGCCAACTGATGACTACAGCTTCGGTAACGCAGAACTTTCAGGGAAGCCGCAGTCTTCCTAAATGGCTGGCTCCGACCTTGCTCGCAGTTGCCATTCTGGCGTCTTTCTCGATCAACTCAGCACTTGCAAGTTCAAACCCAGAGGCCACACAGCTAAATCTTTTTGCAGTTGCGCTGGTTGCCGTCATCACTTACTCGATTGGCTTCTACCTTGCTTCCAGAATTATTGAAGGCCAGCGTAAATCGGCGGACCGACTCGTAACAATTTTGGTCACTGGGGCATTTGCCCTTGCTGTTGTTCCTTTGATTTCTTTGGCGTGGACAGTGGTTGAGCGTGGAGCTGCCAGATTTGACATTGATTTCTTCACGTTCTCGATGCGTAACGTCGTTGGCGCCGGCGGCGGTGCGTACCACGCAATTATCGGAACTCTCGAGATCACGGGACTTGCCACTTTAATTTCGGTGCCAATCGGCATCATGACGGCGATTTACTTAGTCGAATATGGGCGAGGAGCTTTAGCCAGAGCAGTAACTTTCTTTGTCGATGTGATGACAGGAATCCCTTCAATTGTTGCGGGGCTATTTGCATACGCTGCGTTTGTAGTGATTTTTGGCCCAGGAGTGCGAATGGGAGTCGGTGGAGCAATTGCCCTTAGTGTGTTGATGATTCCTGTAGTTATTCGTGCCACTGAAGAAATGCTCAAGATTGTCCCAAATGAATTACGTGAGGCTTCTTACGCACTAGGAGTGCCGAAGTGGCTCACTGTAACTAAGGTGGTTCTGCCAACGGCTCTTGCTGGTATAGCAACCGGTGTGATGATCGCAATTGCTCGAATCATTGGGGAAACCGCACCACTCTTGATCATTGCTGGCTTTACCGCTTCTACAAACTTCAATCCTTTTGACGAGCGAATGATGACCTTGCCAGTCTTTGTTTATACCTCGTACGCGAACCAGGGATCCGATGCTCAGACCTATATTGATAGAGCATGGACCGGTGCCCTGGTTTTGATGCTTATCGTCATGATTTTGAACATTATTGCCCGCCTAGTCTCCAAGTACTTCTCACCGAAGGGATAACACCATGTCAATGCGAATAGAGCTGAGCTCACTCAATGTCTACTACGGCAGCTTTCTTGCCGTAGAGGACATCAACATGGTTATCGAACCCAACTCCATCACTGCCTTCATAGGACCATCTGGTTGTGGAAAGTCGACCCTGATTCGAACCCTGAATCGCATGCACGAAGTTATTCCAGGTGCTTACGTGAAAGGTAACTTGACCATGAACGGTGAGGACATTTACTCACCCTCCGTTGACCCTGTAAAAGTCAGACGCCAGGTTGGAATGGTATTTCAAAGACCAAACCCCTTTCCAACGATGACCATCAAAGAAAATGTCTTGTCTGGTTATCGCCTCAACAACAACAAAATGTCAAAATCAGATGCCGATGCTCTAGCCGAGAAGGCACTTAAAGGCGCGAACCTTTGGAATGAAGTCAAAGATCGACTTGATAGACCGGGTTCAAGCCTTTCTGGTGGTCAGCAGCAAAGACTCTGTATCGCGAGGGCAATCGCGGTTGAACCTGAAGTCATTTTGATGGACGAACCAACAAGTGCTTTGGACCCGATCTCCACAGCTGCTATCGAAGATTTAGCTATTGAGCTAAAAGAGAAATTCACTGTCGTGATCGTAACTCACAACATGCAGCAAGCCTCAAGAATTTCAGACATGACTGCGTTTTTCACAATCGCAGACACTGGGCTTCCCGGAAAATTGATTGAGTATGACAGAACAGACAACATTTTTTCAAACCCCAAGGAAAAACAGACCGAGGATTACGTCTCCGGAAGATTTGGTTAGAGGCGGTCGGAAAGACTCTGGTGCTCAACAGCAACAAGTCTTGGTTTCTTTCCAGATGTTGTTAGGTGAAGAACTACAAACTCTGCTGGCTTCAATGTCTTGGCCTCGAGAATCAATTTTGCTAAAGCAGGCTCTGCGTAACTTGCCAAAACCTCTGTGATTGTTGGCAGGGTTGGCCGGTGCGTACAGAGCACCGACGATCTCGCATCTTGGAATAACTGCTTAGCAACCTTGGCAGTTCTTGCTGGGCCTTTTGCATTGCCCATTTCTGAAAGCTCGCCTCGCTCGATGAGCTTGTATCGGTGCGCTTTGGCGTAGGGACCGATTGTGTCGCGGCACCTTCTCCAAGGGCTCGTAAACACTCTTTTTGGTCCGTATGCACTCAATAGCCGTATCAATTCCTTGGCCTGTTTCTTGCCGTCAGGAAGCAGTGGTCTCTTGCCATCTTCACCCACGTAGTCAGCTCGTGGAGTGGCGGCAGCGTGCCTGAGAATGATCAATGGCTTGGTCTTGAGCATCCCGCTTTTTCTTAGTTCTAAAAGCTCTTGCAGTAACTCTCGATCGTGCACGTAGCTCAGTTTGGAAAAAGCCTCATCTGCTTTTACCCATACCACTTCAGAGATTTCATCGTTGGGTTTGAACTTGGAGCTTGCAAGAGTTTTATCGCTGACTCTGGCTGCCCAGTAGTGTACTACTTTGTTCTTGGATTTATCGAGTGGGTAGGTCATTGTCTGGAGTGGAACACCGAGCTTTATCTTTAGCCCAGTTTCTTCTTTGATTTCACGGACAGCAGTTTCAGCCAGTGTCTCTCCAGGATCTACTTTTCCCTTTGGGAAAGTCCAGTCTTGATACCTAACACGATGAACAAGGGCAACCAGGAGAGAGTTCTTTTCCTCGCGCCAGCAAACTGCTCCTGCAGCGTAAACCTCCATGAATCTAGCTAACCTGGCGTGCGGTTATGGAATGCATCACAGCATCCTGGAAATCTCCAAGGGCAACACCCGAGCTATCAAACTGCTTCCTAATCCACTTGCCATCTGGATCAAGATCCCAACCAGCAACATCGTCTGCCATGGCTAGCGAGAACATAGTTTGAGTGCGGTCGATATGCTCCGGCTCGATTAGGCGAACTAGCACCTCAACACGGCGATCTAGGTTTCGATGCATCATGTCTGCAGAACCGATATAGATTTTCGAATCCCCGCCGCCTTCGAACCTAAAAACACGGCTGTGCTCAAGGTAACGGCCCAATATTGAACGAACTCGAATGTTTTCAGACAAACCCTTTACCCCTGGCTTTAGAGCACACATTCCTCGAACCAAGACGCGAACTGGAACACCGGCGCGAGAGGCTCGATAAAGCGAGTCGATAATTCCTTCATCAACCAGAGCGTTTACCTTGATGTCGATACCTGATTTTTTGCCAGCAGCATGGTGCCCGATTTCCTGGTCAATAAGCTCCGTTAGACCTTCTCTTACTCCAACCGGAGATACCAGCAACGTCTTGAACTTTGCCTCTGGGGCGTAACCCGAGAGGT
>WLDW01000003.1 GCA_009704605.1 Actinomycetota bacterium | reverse complement strand
ATTGATTCTGGATGAGCCAACAAATGATTTGGACACCGACATGCTGGCTCAGGTAGAAGACCTACTTGATTCTTGGCCAGGAACACTAATTGTTGTCAGCCACGATAGGTACCTTCTTGAGCGAGTGACCGATATGCAATACGCACTGCTTGGTGATGGCGCGCTTCGTCATTTGCCACGAGGCGTGGATCAGTATCTTGAGCTTCGAGGCGCGGCAGGTAAGGCCGAAAGCCAACAGACAGCGCCAAAGGTTTCGGGAGCCGAGCTTAGAGCCAGCCAAAAAGCCATCCAGAAACTTGAGCGCGCTATAGAGAAACTAGAAGCCGAAGAGGCAGCGGTGCAGCTGGATCTGCAATCCCGCGACCCCCTTGATCACGAGGGATTGGCTGCTTCAGCTCTGAAGGCCAATGAACTGGCCACCCAAAAGGCCTTACTTGAGGCCCAGTGGATGGAACTCAGCGAAACGACATAGCTACCTTGTTTTGCAAGTAAACCTATTCAAGTTAATTTCCCAGGACTACAATTTAGAAATCATTTATAGCTTCTGTCATGAAGGAGTGTTGGGTATTGATGCCTCTAAACAAATCACTCGTGGTTGTATCGGTGTGTTCACTTCTTTTACTAACCGGTTGCCAGAGCGGAACCGAAAATGCACCAGGGCCTGAAGCATCAGCGCCAGCATCAGAAGAGGCATCAGCTCCGACATTCCAACTGAACGTTGACGAAGTCACGAACCTTGAAGGTGTCTCGCCGGAGCTCATCGAAGACCCAGCTGGTGGCTACCTACTTTTGACAACTGGTCTTGGCCAGAATCGTGTTTACAGATCAGCCGATGGAGTTTCGTTTACACCAGATACAAGCTTTAGAGTTCCAATGGGAAGCGATTACTCATTAGTACAAAAACCTGATGGCTCTTGGCTGCTTTACTACATCACATTTGACGGACCTCCGGGCGAACCAGGCAAACCAATGGACCCCTCAAAAGCAATTAAGTCAGTCATGGTTTCTACATCAGCAGAGTTGACATCATTCGGCGATGGTGTTCCAACTGGAATTAAGCAAGACAAGCCAGGACCTGCATGGGGCGTTCCAGAAACCTACATAACCCCAGATGGCACATACCAAATGATGTGGGTGGACATGGTTGAAGGTCAAAACTCAGAGGTTCTAAGAACAGCAAACTCAGCCGACGGAATCACTTACACCGCAAATGAGGGTTTTGTAATTTCCGGTGGTTACGTTGACCCATTCATGCTTCGAACCGATGCCAACGACTGGGTGTTACTTCTTTCAACAACCCCCGCCAGACTGCCCCAGAAAATATATGTGGCTAAATCAACGGATGGAATTTCCTGGGAGATTGACCCAGCTCCACTATTAGAAGACGCTGAAAAGAACTACCTAGATCCAGCTGCGGTTTCAACCGGAGCTGGCAAGTGGCTAGTTGTGTTGAGTACGGCAGAAAAAGACAACGCTATTTCCGGACCTCATAAATACGTGCTTGGTACTTTGCTAGAAGACTAAGGTCCCGAATTTCTGCCCTAAAGGCCCTGAATTGCATAGATTGAAGGCACAAAGCGACTAGGGATAGCTGATTTCTGGCAGACTTGCTAAGTAATCAGTGCTTCGGGTTACGATCCGCCCTAGTGTAACGGCAGCACGGCGGCCTTTGGAGCCGTTTAGTTCAGGTTCGAATCCTGAGGGCGGAGCACAAGTGAAGCGATCGGGAGATGAAGATGTCTACTAGGCAACTAGCTTGCGTAGTGCTGGCGGCAGGTAATGGAACCAGGATGGTTTCCAATACCCCGAAGGTCATGCACGAACTGGCCGGCAAGCCGCTTTTGGGACATGTTGTTTCCACCGTTTCATCCTTGGAGTCCGAGGGTGTCTATGTTGTGTTGCGTCACAAGAAAGAACTTCTCTCTGAGTATCTTCAAGCTAATTTCCCAAAAGCCATTCTGGTCGAGCAAGATGACATCGCCGGAACCGGTCGAGCAGTCGAAGTTAGCCTTGCGAAAATTCCAAGTGACTTCGATGGCGACGTATTGGTTGTAAGCGGTGACGTTCCGCTTATGGATCTAGATACTCTAAGTGCACTTCTCGATTCACATCGCTCGAGCAAAGCATCGGCAACTATTTTGACCGCGATTGTTGATGACCCTTCCGGCTACGGCCGAATCATTCGATCCAAAGAAGGCAATGTTGCCAAAATTGTTGAGCACCTCGATGCTTCTGCAGAAGAAGCCGCTATCAAGGAAATCAACGCTGGAGTATATGTCTTTGACGTGGCTCACCTAAGGCAAGGACTGTCCCATCTTGATTCCCACAACGCTCAAGGTGAGAAGTATCTAACGGATGTCGCGGCACTTATTGTCGAGGACAATCACACAGTTGTTGCCCAGATTGTCGCTGACAACTGGTTGGTTCATGGCATCAACGACCGCACTCAGCTTTCAGAAGTAGCAAAAGAACTAAACGCGCGTATTTGTCGCGGTTGGCAGCTTGCGGGAGTGACCATCTTGGATCCAGACACCACTTGGATTGATGTTGAGGTTTCAATTGGCCAGGATGCAGTGTTGCACCCCGGAACACATCTTCGCGGAGCAACCAAGATTGGGCCGATGGCCGAGATTGGCCCCGACGTGGTTATTGAAAGCAGCACTGTCCAGGAAAGCGCCAAGGTCGGGCCGTTCTCCTACCTTCGCAAGGGCACCAACCTAGGTCCTGAAGGCAAGATTGGCTCCTTCGTTGAGACCAAGAACGCCCAGATAGGCCGTGGCTCAAAGGTCCCGCACCTTTCTTATGTGGGGGATGCCGAGATTGGCGAGTACTCCAACATCGGTGCCGGCACCATCTTCGCTAACTACGACGGCGTGAAAAAGAGCAGCTCAAAGATTGGCTCACACGTTCGATCGGGCTCGCACAACGTTTTTGTGGCGCCCATTACGATTGGAGATGGAGCGTATACCGCTGCCGGAACAGTAGTAAGAAAAGACGTAGCACCTGGAGATCTTGGAATGAATGTTGCACCACAGCGAAACATAGCTGACTGGGTCATTTCGAAAAGGCCGGGTACAACATCTTCTGAAGCAGCCGCAAAAAGCAACGACAAATAGAAATCGGGAGCCCGCAGTTGACCATTAAGACCACTGGAGAAAAAAGGCTGGCTCTGGTTAGCGGTCGAGCTCACCCCGCCCTCGCAGAGGAAGTGGCAAACCTACTAGGAACCAAACTTGTTCCTACCACTGCTTACGATTTTGCAAATGGTGAAACATTTGTTCGTTTCGAAGAAAGTGTTAGAGGCGTGGACGCCTTTGTTATTCAATCTCACCCCGCTCCAATCAATCACTGGCTCATGGAGCAGCTTCTGATGGTTGATGCTCTAAAGAGAGCTAGCGCCAAGAGAATTACAGTAGTAGCGCCATTTTTTCCTTACGCAAGACAAGACAAAAAGCACAAGGGTCGCGAACCAATCTCTGCAAGATTGGTAACTGATTTGTTCAAGGTTGCTGGTGCCGATCGTGTAATGTCTGTGGATCTACACAGCCCACAAATCCAAGGCTTCTTTGATGGACCAGTAGATCACCTTTGGGGTCTTCCTATGCTTGCTGATTACGTGAAAGATAAGTGGGGCAAGGATCCGCTAACTGTGGTTTCTCCTGATTCTGGCCGCGTGAGAGTTGCCGACATCTGGGCAGATCGCCTCGGAGCACCGCTTGCCATTATTCATAAGCGTCGCGATCCAAATGTTCCAAACAAGGTTTCCGTTCACGAGCTGGTGGGTGAAGTAGAGGGCAGAACCTGCGTTCTGGTAGATGACATGGTGGACACGGGAGGCACCATTGTGGCTGCCGCCCAGGCCCTAAAGGCCAATGGAGCCAAAACCGTTATCGTTGCAGCCACCCACGCGGTCTTCTCGGGCACTGCGGTTGAGCGTCTATCGGATGAGGCAATTGATCATGTGATTGTGACCAACACTTTGCCAATTCCTCCAGAAAAGGAATTTGCCAAGCTAACCGTATTGTCTATTGCCCCATTGATCTCTAAAGCAATTAGAGCTGTTTTTGGCGAAGACTCCGTTACTTCACTGTTTCCTGGCCAATCCTAGGGTTTGATTCTCTCCCTACGGGCAGCTAAAGTTAGAGATAACAACGGCGAGGGTTTCTTTTAGAAACCGTAATCGACGGGGTTCTTAGGGCAAGTTCCCAGATCCTCGCGTCAAACGCTTGAGTAGAGAAAGATACATCAGGTCCTTATTGGACTTGCCTAAACATTAAGGACACTCAACATGGCAGAAAACAAACTAGTAGCAGAGCAACGCACCAACTTTGGTAAAGGTGCTGCTCGCAAGCTTCGCGCCGCAGGAAAAACTCCAGCGGTTATTTATGGACACGGATCTGATCCAAGACATATCACTTTGCCCGCGCATGAGGTCGCTTTGGTGCTTCGTCACAAGAACGCGCTTATCGACCTAGACATCGCAGGATCAGCTCAGTTGGTTTTGGTGAAATCTGCAACCAAAGATGTTGTTACTCAGGTAATCGAACACATCGACTTGCTGGAGATCAAGAAGGGTGAGCGAGTTCACGTAGAGGTACCAGTGCACATCGTTGGTGAATCACTTTCTGGAACCACTATCGATCTAGAGCACAAGAGCCTAAAGCTTGAGGTTGATGCAACCACGATTCCTGAGTACGTAGAGGCTGTCTTCAATAAAGAAGGCGCAGGTTTCCACCTAATGGCTAAGGACATTAAGATTCCTGCTGGAGCAAAGCTTGATCTAGAACCAGAGGCTCTAATCGCTTCGGTTATCATCACAGCAGCTGGCAAGAACGAAGAGCCAGTAGCAGCAGAAGCTGCTGCACCTGCAGCTGACGCCAAGGCCACGGAAGCCAAAGCTGAGTAACACCTTTTTAGTAGTTGGGCTCGGGAACCCCGGGCCCAACTATGCACTTAATCGCCATAACGTGGGCCAGGTCCTGCTGGACGTTTTGGCCGCTAGACACGGCGAGTCCTTCAAAGCACATAAATCAAACGCCTTGGTGGCTGAGGTCAAAATCATTGGTGGGCCAAAGCTAATCTTGGCAAAACCGCTTTCTTACATGAACCTATCTGGTGGCCCAACTTCCTCGCTGATGAGCTTTTACAAAATTGAGCCGGAGAACCTAATCGTGGTTCACGATGAACTAGATATTCCCCCAACAACTTTTCGCCTGAAGCTTGGCGGTGGGCACGGTGGGCACAACGGACTAAGAGACATAATTTCTGCCATCGACTCGAAAGATTTCATTCGGGTGCGACTAGGTATCGGCAGACCCCCTGGATCAATGGATGCGGCTGATTACGTGCTGAAGAACTTCTCCGCGAGTGACCTTGCTGAATTCAAGACCACGCTAGAAATAGCAGCCGATGCGGTGGAAGAAATTGTGGGCAACGGCCTAGTTTCGACCCAAGATAAATACCATTCACCAGCTGACTAGTCCGCGCTTACACTAGGTCTTGTGCTAAATCACGGCCTAGTCGCGCGCCTGGGCCAGGGCTACCCAGTTGCAAAACTCCAGTCAACACTCAAAAACAAGCGAATCGAAATAGTCGCACCGCAAGCTGCCAACCCCTTTGTTCTTAGTTTGATTACGGAACTCCAAGAAACTACCCCATCTTTGCAGTTGATAATCGTCGCCACCGGTCGCGAGGCCGAAGATCTAGAAAGAGATCTTAAATTTCTAGAACCAGAAAGTGAAATACTGCTGTTTCCTTCTTGGGAGACACTTCCGCATGAACGACTAAGCCCTAGCCCTGAAACAGTTGGTCAGCGTCTTCAAGCAATCAACCGTCTTTCTCAAATAAACAAAGAAAAGCCAAAACATGCCGTTTACCTCATCGTCTCCATACGAGCAGCAATTCAACCCGTGGTTTCCGGGCTTGATAAGTTTCCACCTCTTGAACTGGTAGCTGGCAAAGAGTACCTACTGCCCGAGCTTTCGTTGAAGCTTGTCGAGCAGGCCTACCAAAGAGTCGACATGGTCTCCAAGCGTGGAGAGTTTGCCGTGCGCGGTGGAATTCTTGACATCTTTCCAACCACCGCGGAGCACGCAGCGCGCCTGGAGTTTTTTGGTGACGAGCTAGAAGAAATCCGGGAGTTCTCAGTTTCTGATCAGAGATCATCTGCGGTCAAACTTGAATCGGTTACCTTGTTTCCGGCTCGTGAGCTTGTGATCACACCAAACGTGGCCTCCAAAGCTCGAGAGATGATGCACGAGTTTCCAAACCTTGCAGCGATGCTGGAGAAAATCTCGTTGGGTATCCCCGTTGAGGGCATGGAGTCGCTAGCCCCAGCGCTAGCTGATGGCATGGTTTCAATCTTTGACTACCTACCAAAGAGCTTGTCGGTTGTTGTGTTATCTCCCGAGAAGGCGGCTGCACGAGCCGCCAGCCTGGTTGAAACCAACGAGGAGTTTTTACACGCTGCGTGGGACGCAGCGATGGATGGCGCATCGGCACCAATCGATCTTTCCGGCGGCGGTTTCATTGACTTTGTTAGCTTCACTCAAAAGTTTTCACAGTTCCAGGTAATTACTATTTCCCCGTTCGGGCTTGACTCTGAAGAAGTTGTGAATCTAGGAATTTTGGAAGTTCCAAACTTTAAAGGACTCGAAGCCTCAGCCCTTGAATGGGTATTGGATCAACTTGCTCAGAAGCACCTTGTGGTGATCTCATCGGAGGGTTTGGGAACAAACGAACGCCTCAAAGAAGTGCTTGTTCAAGCAGGAGCAAACGCCGTGCTCACAGAAACCATCCCTAACGAACCAAAACCAAACACTGTTTACTTGATTCAGTCTCAAATGAGAAAGGGCCTAGTTTCGGAAGCTGCAAAGCTCACGGTGCTTACTCAACTGGAGTTTTACTCCAAGAGCTCATACTCCGCTCCGCAGGCTAGAAAACTTGCTGTCAAAAGAGGTCAAGCAGTTGATCCACTAACTCTCAAGTCCGGTGACTACGTGGTTCACGAGATTCACGGCATTGGCAGGTTCAAGGAGCTGATTCAAAGAACCAGTGGCATCGGAGCCCGGGTTCACCAAAGGGAATACTTGCTCATTGAGTACGCCTCCTCCAAGCGCGGTTACCCAGAAGACACCCTGTTTGTTCCAACCGATCAGCTGGATATGCTCACCAGGTATGTTGGCGCGGAAGCGCCAGTTATTTCTAAGCTCGGAGGTTCTGATTGGGCCAGGGCGAAAGGTAATGCCAGAAAGGCAGTTCGAAAGATTGCCATTGATCTTGTCAAGCTCTATTCGGCCAGAATGAATTCGGTTGGACACGCTTTCGCCTCAGATACCCCTTGGCAACATGAGCTCGAAGAGGCCTTCGCTTTCCAGGAGACCCCCGATCAGCTCACCACCATAGAAGAAGTCAAAGCGGATATGGAAAAGCCAATTCCTATGGACCGATTGCTGGCAGGGGATGTGGGATACGGCAAGACGGAAGTTGCCATCAGAGCAGCTTTCAAGGCCATCCAGGATGGCAAGCAAGTTGTCATGCTGGTGCCAACAACCTTGCTCGCTAGGCAGCATACCGATACCGTCAGGGATCGATTCTCTGGTTTTCCGGTGAACGTGAAATCGCTATCCCGCTTTCAAACGGCTAAAGAAGTTCGCGAAACAATTGCCGGTTTAGCTACCGGGGAGGTGGACATGGTAATTGGAACTCACCGATTGCTTTCTGACAGCGTCAAGTTCCGTAATCTTGGATTGATAATCATCGACGAAGAACAGCGCTTTGGTGTTGAGCACAAGGAAAAACTAAAAGCTTTGAAAACCAACGTTGACATTCTTGCCATGAGCGCAACTCCCATTCCAAGAACTCTGGAAATGGCAATTACTGGAATTAGAGAAATGTCCACTCTGGCTACCCCTCCAGAGGATCGCCACCCGATTCTTACCTTCATCGGTGGCTACAGCGAGAAGCAGGTAGCCGCAGCGATTAGGCGAGAGCTAATTCGCGAGGGACAAGTGTTCTTTGTTCACAACAGGGTTGCAACAATCGAAAAAACCGCTAACGATCTTGCGAAGTTAGTTCCAGAGGCAAGAATCGCGGTGGCCCACGGTCAAATGCCCGAGGCGGCACTAGAGCAGGTGGTGGTTGATTTCTGGGAGAAGAAGTTTGACATCTTGGTTTCAACCACGATCATCGAAACTGGAATCGACATTCCTAATGCCAACACTTTGATCATTGACCGAGCCGAACACTTCGGGCTTTCTCAGCTGCATCAGATCAGAGGAAGGGTTGGGCGATCTAGAGAGCGTGCCTACGCATACTTCTTCTATGACCCGAGTAAGCCACTCAGTGAAACATCACATGATCGCCTAGCTACCATTGCTCAAAACAATGAGCTGGGGGCTGGAATCCAGGTGGCGTTGAAGGATCTTGAGATTCGCGGTGCTGGAAACTTGCTAGGCGGGGAGCAATCTGGCCACATCGCAGGAGTTGGCTTTGATCTGTATCTTCGAATGATCGGTGAAGCGGTGGCTGATTTCAAGGGGATTAAGATCGATTCCCCAGCGGAGCTAAAGCTTGAAATTCCTATTGATGCGCACATTCCGCACACCTACTTAGACAGTGAGCGTCTTAGGCTCGAGGCTTATCACAAGCTCTCGGCGGCTTCTGGGGAAACTGGAACCAAGGAAACACTGCAGGCGATACTCGCCGAATTAGAAGATCGCTATGGTCCCGCACCAGAGCAAGTGAAAAACCTAATTCTTGTGACCGAGCTCAGGCAAATTGCCAACCGGCTAGGACTCAAAGATGTGAATCTACTTTCAAACATGATGCGCATTCAGCCAGTTGAGATGACCGAATCTATTCAGGTGAAGCTGTCTCGAAGCTATCAGGGGCTAAAGTATTTGCAATCGGCAAGAATTCTTCAGATTCCAATTCCTGCTGCAATCGAGGCCGGCACTTCAACCAGCCAAGCCTTAATTGATTTCACACACAAAGTTTTCCAAGACATAGCCGCAATTCAAAAGGAAGTGGAAGTAAATGACTAACCTCGACGAGCTAATTGAAACAGCCAATAAACTGCGAGCTCCAGGTGGTTGCCCTTGGGATGCCGAGCAAACCCATCAATCACTTACCAAGTACTTGATTGAAGAAAGCTATGAGCTGGTCGAGGCAATCGAGTCGGGAAACCGCGAGCAAATTCTAGAAGAACTAGGTGATGTTTTATACCAGGTAATCTTCCATTCCGATCTTGCTCAGTCTGGATCGTTGGGGGAGAGCTTTAACATTCAAGACGTTGCAGCGCTTTCCACAAAGAAAATGAAAGGGCGTCACCCCCACGTTTTTGGAACACCCGAAGAACTCGAGCGTTACAAAGCCAACAGTGGCGAACAAGTAATGCAGAACTGGGACGCCCACAAACAGCGTGAGAAGCCTGAGCGTGAAAGCGTGCTTGATGGTATTCCCAAAGCCTTGCCCTCTTTGATGCTTGCCGACAAGGTAATTGGCAAAGCCCAATCCCTTGGGGTGCTGGGAACCGAGGAGCCGGGCTCAATTGAGATAGCCGATGAAGATCAGCTAGGAGCCTTACTGCTCGCCCTAGTCTTGGCTGCGAAATCCAAGGGTCTCGATGCAGAGCGTGCACTTCGCGAAAGCGTGAGGGAGTTAGAAGTTGAGATCAGACAGTTTGAACTAAGCGATGATTTTGACGCTGGAGTAATAGGCAGGTAGTCAAAGCACTAGCTTGCTAACGCAAGTTTTTTGCTCTGGTCTGCCAGACTGGAAATATGGCTCAGCAAATCAACCCACCTCGTGGCATGCGTGATTTTCTGCCGGTCGAAAAAGCCACCAGAGATGAGCTACTTGCAAAGATCTTGGCTAGCTATCGGTCGTTTGGTTTTCAGGAAATCGAGACTCCAGCCCTTGAAAACATTGAAAGACTAACAAGCAGTGATGGTGGAGATAACGAGAGCCTGGCATTTCGAGTCCTCAAAAGAGGCGAAGAGCTAGAGGGGGCACTGGGACAAAGCGTTGACCAACTTTCTGATCTTGGTTTGAGATATGACCTAACAGTTCCTTTGACCAGGTTCTACGCAACAAATCAGTCAAAGCTTCCAAAGGTTTTGAAGGCCATTCAAACCGGTCCGGTATGGCGAGCCGAGCGACCACAAAAAGGGCGCTACCGCCAGTTTGTTCAGTGCGATATCGACATCATCGGTGACGAGACTTCACTTGCCGAAGTGGAAATCCTAAATGCGAGCTTGCACGCGCTTGCAGCTTTAGGAATAAATACTGCAACTATCCGAGTCAATCACCGTGAACTTCTCTCTCGCTCGATTCAAGAACTTGGAGTTGTGGCCAAGGACCACTCTCGAGCGATGATTACTATCGACAAACTCGACAAGATTGACATCGATGGCGTCTGCCTTGAGCTAAAGGAAAGATTCAATGACGAAGTAGCAGTCAAAGCCAAAACTTGGCTTTCGGGGCTGGCTGGAAAACAAGAAGTGCCCGAGCAATTGAAGTCAGTCTTTGAAGCCCTTGAATTGGTTCACCCTGGCAAGCTCCGCTTTGATCCAACGCTAGTTCGGGGCATGGGTTATTACACCGGAATCATTTTTGAAATTGAGCACCCAGAATCTGGAAGTTCAATTGGTGGCGGTGGTCGCTACGACGGAATGGTTGGCAAGTGGCTAGGCGAAGATGTTGCGGCCGTTGGAATCTCACTTGGCTTTGAAAGAGTTGCCGATTTAGTTGCTGCCGAATCATCAGCAAACAAGAACTTGGTTTTAGTCTTCGACCCTTCAGATCTTCAGCAAGCCTTAGCTACTCAAGCTCAAGCAATTGCAGCTGGTTACCAGGTGAGGCTAGAGCCAAAGCCCAAGAAGTTGAACACGCTGCTGGATAGCTTGAAGCTACAGGGTTTTTCTTCCTTTGCAAGCCTTGATAAGCCTGCTGAAGGCTTCAAGGGCCTAGTAATCAAACCCATAGGCTAGGGCCAGTCAAACTAAACTAGTAGTGTGCCAACGGCGGCAACTGATAATCACATTGGAATTTGATTCCGAACAACTAAGGAGAAACCCCTTGTCACTTATCGAAGCCATCGGTGCTCGCGAAATCCTCGACTCAAGAGGTAACCCAACTATTGAAGTAGAAGTTTTACTAGATGACGACTCCTTTGGTCGCGCGGCAGTTCCATCTGGTGCATCAACCGGAGCGTTCGAAGCACACGAGTCAAGAGATGGCGACAAGTCTAGATTTCTAGGTAAGGGTGTTCAAAAAGCGGTTCTTCGAGTGATCGGAGAAATCGATGAAGCGCTGGTTGATTTTGATGCCACCGATCAGAGATTGGTTGATAACGCTCTGATCTCACTTGATGGAACCGACAACAAATCAAACTTGGGTGCGAACGCAATTTTGGGTGTGTCCCTAGCGGTTGCTAAAGCTGCTGCTGACAGCAGCGGTCTGCCACTTTATCGATACTTGGGTGGACCAAATGCTCACACACTTCCTGTTCCACTGATGAACATCTTGAACGGCGGCGCTCACGCCGACAACGGTGTGGATGTTCAGGAGTTCATGATTGTTCCAATTGGAGCACCAACTTTCTCAGAAGCGCTCAGGTGGGGAACCGAGGTTTACCACTCTTTGAAGTCGCTTTTGCAGTCCAAGAACCTTTCAACCGGTCTAGGTGACGAGGGTGGATTCGCTCCAGATCTTCCAACTAACCGCGCGGCACTAGAGCTAATTTCAGAAGCCATTGAAAAAGCCGGCTACAAAGTCGGAACCGACATCGCCATGGCTCTAGATGTCGCTGCCACTGAGTTCTACAAGGACGGTAAGTACCACTTCGAAGGCAAAGCTCATTCTGCCGAAGAAATGATCACTTACTACGAAGGCCTGGTAGCCGCCTTCCCGCTAGTTTCCATCGAGGATCCGCTAGACGAAAATGACTGGGACGGCTGGGCAGCCATGACCAAGCGCCTTGGGGATAAAGTTCAGCTAGTTGGAGATGACCTATTTGTTACCAACCCGTCAAGACTCCAAACCGGAATCGATAAAGGAACAGCAAACAGCATTCTGGTGAAGGTGAACCAAATTGGTACCTTGACCGAGACCTTGGATGCGGTAGCACTTGCTCAGAGCAACGGCATGACAGCAATCATTTCTCACCGTTCCGGTGAAACCGAAGACACTTTTATTGCCGACCTAGCGGTAGCTACCAATGCCGGTCAGATCAAGACCGGTGCCCCTGCTAGAAGTGAGCGAGTGGCTAAGTACAACCAGCTACTTCGCATCGAAGAAGAACTAGCCGATGCTGCTTACTACCCAGGAGCTAAGGCTTTCAAGAACTTTCGCTAGGACACTAAATGAGAATCACCGGTCGCCTAAATAGCTACACGCTAGCGCTGCTGGCGGTAATACTAATTGGCATGTTTACTCTGGCTCCAAGCATTCAGATTTGGTACGAACAGCAAAGGCAAATAGCAGACTACCGGGCACTTGTAGTACAGGCTCAAGAAAATTTAGAAGGTATGCAGCAGGAGCGTCTTCGTTGGGATGACGAGGTTTACATCCGTGCACAAGCAAGAGATCGACTCTACTTTGTAATGCCGGGCGAGGTTAGCTTCCTCGTAATGGACGCGGAGGGCATTGACCTCTCTGACACCTCTGGAACGGTCGGTGCAATGCTTGCTGAGCGAAGAAAAAGTAGCGGATTTAGCCTTGAGGTTTTAGCAAGCAAGAAGAATTGGGTAGAAGCACTTTTGGAATCTACTTTGCGTGCGGGCCTGGAAGAACCAAATCAGGAACCAACCAGTGACTCTGAGTAGTGCAACAGAAAACGACTTAGAATCAGTCAGCAAGCAACTCGGTAGACCCGTAAGGGATATTGTTGCTATTGCCGCAAGGTGCACATGTGGCAATCCGATTGTGGTTCAAACCAAACCGAGGCTTGAAGACGGCACACCTTTCCCAACCCTTTATTACCTAACCTTGCCTGCTGCTACATCAGCTGTTTCGACCCTCGAAGCTGAGGGGCTAATGACCAAGCTTCAAGATCAACTTTCCCAGGATGAGGATCTTGCTAAGAATTACCAAAGCGCACACCTGAGCTATCTTTCGGACCGAGCCGAGCTTGGTCTGGTCGAAGAAATCGAAGGCATATCGGCTGGTGGCATGCCAAATCGAGTTAAGTGCCTGCACTCACTTGTTGCACACTCTTTGGCCAAAGGCCCAGGGGTAAACATCATCGGCGACCTTGCTCTAAAAGCCTGCAGTTGGTCACCAAGTAGGTGTGTATGCGAAAACTAGCAATACTTGCTGCTTCTGTGCTTTTAACGGTGGGGCCATCGAGTGTGGCATTGGCAGACTCGGTTCGCGAGCAGCAGTACTGGATTGATGACTACGGCTTTACAAGCGCCTGGGAGTCAAGCCAGGGCGAGGGCGTCAAGATAGCAATCATCGATACGGGAATTGACACCACCCACCCAAGCTTGCAAGGGGTGGTAGTTGGTGGAACAGACATGTCAGGGCTTGGATCAAGTGATGGTCAAACACCGGTTGGCAGCAACAGCTATCACGGAACCATGGTGGCATCTATTGCTGCCGGTCGCGGTGATGCTCAAATCATTGGAACCGCACCTAAAGCCGAATTGCTTTCGGTTTCGATAGCGTTTGGCATCGAAGGATTAGATACCGATTCTCAGATTGCGGATGGAATTATCTGGGCAGTAGATAACGGTGCCAAGGTAATCAATCTTTCCCTCACCAGGAATTCTGTAACTTGGCCGGAAAGTTGGGACCGAGCATTTTTATACGCGTTTGAAAACGACGTCGTGATTGTAGCCGCCGCTGGAAACAGGGCCGATGGAACCGAAGAGGTCTCCGCACCAGCCACCATACCCGGTGTTATTGCGGTTGCTGGTTTAGGTCGAGACGGTCTTGCCTCAGAGAATTTTTCAACCAGTGGAATATCTCTTGGGGTGTCTGCACCAGCTGAAGATCTAATTGGCGCTTTTCCAGGTGGTGAGTATCGAATGTGGTCTGGCACCAGCGGTGCCACACCTATTGTTTCTGGTATGGTCGCTCTGATTCGCTCAATGTACCCAGACATGGATGCAGCAAACGTAGTCAATCGAGTCATTAACTCTGCAACCCGAGATGGTTTCGAGGGCTATTCAACTACTTACGGTCATGGTGTGATAAATCCAACTCAAGCGCTACTAGCCGAGATTCCTTTAGTGTCCTCAAATCCTTTGGGCTCGTTGAGTCAGTGGATTGATCTTTATCGAGCCAGTGCCGAGGTTGAGGTGGACCCAGGAGAGATTGTGAGCCCAATAAAAGATCCGGCTCCCTTCACTGTTTTTGAAGAACCAGCCCCTTCGCTACCCTGGTACACCGATATCAGCAATTGGCTGCCACTTGCTGGCTATGCTGGTCTAGGGCTACTTGCAACATTCTTGTATTTTGCCTTTAGGTCACCAGGCCCCAGCCCAAACAGAGTAAAGCGAAAGTAGTAAATTAGTTCAATGCCTAGAATCTTGATCGTTGGTGGCGGCTATGCCGGTTTCTATACCGCAAAGAAGCTTGAAAAGTACCTTGGTAAAAATGAAGCTGAGGTCACCCTTGTTGACCCGCTTCCTTACATGACCTACCAGCCGTTCTTGCCAGAAGTCGCCGCTGGATCCATTGAACCAAGACACGTCTTGGTTTCCTACCGCAGGCACCTAAAGCGCACCCGCATTGTTGGCGGAAAAGTAACTTTTATCAATCACAAGGAAAAGAAGGTTACGGTTTCGAGCCCAAACCTAGAGCCTTACGAGATTGAGTATGACCAAGTAGTTGTGACCGCGGGAGCGGTATCCAGAACTTTCCCAATTCCTGGCGTTGCTGATTTGGCCATAGGTATGAAGACAATCGAAGAGGCAATGGAGATCCGCAACCGCCTGCTAACCAACTTTGATCGAGCTGCCAGCTTGCCTGCTGGAGCGGAGCGTCAAAAACTACTCACCTTTATTGTTGTTGGTGGTGGTTTCGCGGGTATTGAAGCCTTTGCCGAGATGCTTTCTTTGGCCACCTATCTATTGCGTTACTACAAGAACATTTCATTCGACGAGGTTCAGTTCCATCTTGTCGAGGCGATGAGCCGAGTCATGCCAGAGGTTTCTCTAAAGACCAGCCAATGGGTGGTTAAGAATTTGCAGGATCGAAACGCCAAGGTGCATTTGGATACTCAGTTGCAATCTGCTGAAGGTGGCTTGATTGAGCTTTCTGATGGCCTCAAGGTAGAAGCGGACATCATCGTTTGGACCGCTGGAGTTATGGCAAACCCTGCAGTCAAGAACACCGATTTGCCTCTTGATGAAAGAGGACGAGTAAAAGCTGACACTTCACTTCGAATTGTTGATGGTGAGAACATCGTCCCTGACGCTTGGACAGCGGGAGATAACTCCGCCGTTCCAGATCTTTCCGGAGATGGAGTCGGCGGCTACTGCGTTCCAAATGCTCAACACGCTGTTCGTCAAGGAAAGCTACTTGCCAAGAACTTGGTTGCAAACTTGCGTGGCGAGGGAATCAAACCTTACTTCCACAGAAACATGGGTGCGGTTGCCGGTCTTGGAATTGGAGTCGGAGTGTTCCAGTACCGCAAGCTTGCGATCACTGGGTTGCCTGCCTGGTTCATGCACCGCGGTTACCACGTACTTGCGATGCCGATGTGGGAAAGAAAAATACGGGTTCTAGGTGGCTGGATTGCTAATTTCTTGCTCAGGCGCGATGTTGTGTCTATTTCAGCTAGCAAGGACCCTCGATTAGCCTTTGAAACTTGGGCCTCTAGACCAAAAATCTAGAAGAACTTGGATTCCAAGGCCCCCGTAGCCCAATGGCAGAGGCAGACGACTTAAAATCGTCACAGTATGGGTTCGAGTCCCATCGGGGGCACACCTTTTAGTTTTCTGTGAGATTAGCGCTAACAGCCAATTTTTGAGCTTTCTGACCTAACATTTTTATAAGGCACAAACTTCATAACCGATAGGAATCTTCGTGGATATTGCTCTTTTAGTACTGGTGGGTCTAGTTGTCCTTGTTGGAATCTGGCTATGGTCTACTTACAACTCTCTAGTAGCGCTTAATGTTCGCGTTGACGAAGCCTGGTCGGACATCACGGTTCAACTCAAGCGCCGCGCTGACCTAATTCCTAATCTGATCGAAACCGTAAAAGGTTACGCCGCCTACGAAGGCAAAGTCTATGAAGACGTAACTAAAGCTCGCGCAGCCACTGTTTCACCAGAGGCGCTGGCTCACCCGGAGCAGGCAGCCGCGGCAGAGAACATGCTGCAGGGTGCACTGAAGTCTCTGTTTGCAGTTGCCGAGGCTTATCCGCAGCTACAGGCAAGCCAGAACTTTCTACAACTACAAGCAGAACTTACCGACACCGAAGACAAGATCATGGCTTCCAGACGCTTCTATAACGGTGGCGTAAGAGAGCTAAACACCAAGGTGCTGCAGTTCCCACAGAACTTCTTTGCAAAGGGACTTGGTTTCCCAGCTCGCGAGTTCTTTGAGGTGGCCGATGCTGCAAGCATCGCAGAGCCACCAAAAGCTAGCTTCTAAACCAAAGAGAAAAGCAATATGTATTCAGCAATCGCTGCCAATAAGCGCAACACAATAATCATCATTGTGTTGTTTGTCGCGCTCTTGAGTGCGGTGTCAATTTGGTGGGGTACAGCTTCCGGTAACGGATCCTCTGCACTATTTGTTGTTGGCTTTGTTTTGGTTTACACAATTTTCCAGTACTACATGGCTGGCAAGATAGCTATTGGACTTACTGGAGCCATCGAGATACAAAAGTCTGATAACCCCAGGCTTTGGCGCACAGTTGAGAATCTTTCGATTGCAGAGGGTATTCCGATGCCCAAGGTCTATATCATCAACGATCCAGCCCCCAACGCTTTCGCGGCAGGACGAGATCCTGAGCACGCGATTGTTGCGGCAACCACTGGACTACTCGTGATTATGGACGATAACGAGCTAGAGGGAGTTATGGCCCACGAGCTCGCTCACATTAGAAATTACGACATTCGAGTGACAACCATCGTCTTTGGTCTAGTTAGCGCGGTTGGAATCTTGGCAGATTTTGCCATCAGAGCAGCGTTTTTCGCAGGCGGCAACAGATCCAGGGACAATGCTGGAGCGATATTCCTTTTGGTGGGCGTTGTAGCAAGCGTTATCGCTTGGTTTATTGGACCGATTGTGACAGCTGCTGTTTCGCGTCAGCGGGAGTTCCTAGCCGATGCCACAGGTGTTGAGATCACTCGCTACCCAGATGGTTTAGCCAGCGCTCTCCAAAAGCTGGGCGAATATGGCCGCCCAATGAAGAAAGTAAGCGCTTCCATGGCTCACATGTTCATGAACGACCCTATTAAGCCTGGTTTCACAGAGAGACTGTTTTCTACCCACCCTCCGATTCCTAAGCGAATCGAACGCATTCAGGCAATGGGCACTAAGTTCTAGCCGCAAATCTAACTAAACTTGGGTCTTAGGTAATTTCCCCCGAAAGGCGCCGATGACTACTCAACCTCCAGTGGTAGTGCCTTCGCTGTCTGAATTTGAGACCGCGCTTGCTAACGTCAGGCAAGTCGCAATTGAAACCCCAACTCTGCACTCAAAGTTTCTTTCTGATCTAGTTGGCCAGCAGGTATTTCTAAAGTGTGAAAACCTGCAGCGAACTGGCGCATATAAAGTGCGAGGTGCATTCAACAGGATGAGTCACCTCACCGCCGCCGAGAAGAAAAAAGGAGTTATTGCAGCCTCAGCGGGAAACCACTCGCAGGGCGTTGCCTTAGCCGCAAAGAAACTTGGAATAAAGGCCACCGTTTACATGCCTATTGGAGCATCACTTCCTAAGGTCGAGGCAACACGAAACTACGGAGCACGAGTTGTTCAGCAGGGCGGCACTTTTGCTGAGTGCCTCAAGGCAGCACAAGAGGAAGCTAAAAACACTGGTGCTATCTTCATTCCCCCCTTTGATCACATCGACGTGGTTCTGGGCCAGGGAACCGTAGGGTTAGAAATTCTCCAGCAACATCCAGATGTTTCAACAATTGTGGTGGCAATCGGTGGCGGAGGCCTAGCAGCTGGCGTTGCGGTTGCGGCCAAGCTCGCAGCAGCTGCTCAGGGCAGAAAAATCAAAGTTATCGGAGTGCAGTCAGAGCATTCTGCCGCTTACCCAGCATCTCTTAGAGCCGGCAAGGTCACTGAAATTCAAACCACACCAACCATTGCCGATGGAATTGCCGTTTCCAAGCCAGGGCGGGTGCCATTTGAGTTGATCAAAAAGTACGTTGACAAAGTTGTAACCGTCTCTGAAAACGATATCGCTAAGGCAATTCTGGTTTTACTGGAAAGATCCAAGCAGGTTGTCGAGCCAGCTGGAGCCGTGGCAGTTGCGGCTCTTATGAGCGGCAAGGCGAAAGCCAAAGGTAAAACTGTGGCTATCTTGTCTGGTGGAAACATGGATCCACTCTTGCTTCAAAGAGTCATTCGCCACGGTTTATCAACCTCTGATCGCTACACCAACTTCTCGGTCATGCTTCCAGACCGCCCAGGTCAACTTGCTCTAACCGCAGAAGTGATCGCTGGAGCACACGCCAACGTCATTGAGGTTTTGCACACTCGCCACGGAAACGGCCTTCAAATTAGTGAAGTTGAGCTGAATCTTTCGGTTGAGACCAGCGGCCACAAACACCGCATGGAAGTTGTTAAGGCTTTGGAAAAAGCAGGGCTGCGTCCAAAGCTTCAGCCATCTCGAGAAGACTAACTGTTAGTTACATCCAGAATCTTGACCTGGATAGTTTTTCCATTAGGCAAGTGAACATCTAATTGCTCGCCAATTTTCTTTCCCATAATCGCACTTCCAATTGGAGAATCTGGGCTGTAAACCTCAATGTCCTCGTCGCTGATTTCGGCACTTCCTAGAAGGAACTTCTTGTCGGAGCCATTTAGCTCAACGGAGATAACAAGTCCCTGCTGGACGATACCGGCTGCCTTTGGTGCTTCTCCGACCTGAGCGGTTGCCAGTATTTCTTCCAAGCGGTTGATTCGAGATTCAATCTTGCCCTGCTCTTCTTTGGCAGCGTGGTAACCGCCATTTTCTTTCAGGTCGCCTTCCTCGCGCGCCTCTTGAATTCTTTTGGCTATGTCACCGCGGGCGATTGTTAGCAGGTACTCGAGCTCATCAGCAAGGCGATCGTAGGCTTCCTGGGTGAGCCAGCTGGCATCGTTAGTTTCAGACATAATCTCTCTAGCCTAATTCAGCGGCAGTCTTGAACCAAGCCCGAGACGCCTAGTTCTGTGGTGCGAATAGTGCTGGAAATCACTGTCGAACGACTAGTCGAAGCCTCCACATCTACGGTCAAGAACCCAACAATTGCAAAGGACTGATTCAAAACCGTCACATCACAGCTAACCGCCTGGCCTGGATTTCTGGAAACCTCAAAGGTCACATTGGTCGAGTACTCGTCAATTACTTCGTAAGCGATGTCTCTGTGAGTGACCTGATTGCCATTATCAATGGCTACAAACACTGCCCAGATTAGAAAAGAAGAAAGCGCAACCGCTGCTATTGAAATAGCAAGAATCCGATCGCGACTTTTTAGCCGATCGCGACCGTAGCGCTGTTGGACAATGTTTTTACTCACTAATCAAGGTTAACTGAAGTTTGTAGTTCATACTTAAGGGTATGAATCAATTAGTAGTTTGGTTAGCCACCGAGGCCCCCAGTGACGTTGTTATTGATGACACCTGGTACAGCCCAGGGGTAGTGGGGTTTTTAGCCACCTTTGGAGTGGCCGCCGCCGCGATCTTTATCATCTTTGACATGACCCGAAGGGTTCGTAGAGTTCGCTATCGTGCAGAGATTGTTCAGAAGCTAGATCTTGAGGAGCAGGCTACTAAGACTCCGCCCAGCTCAAACTAGTTAGGCGAAGGAACCCGGAACCGGGTTCAGGCAGATAATCAAAACCGCACTCCAGTGACACATAAATGCCAACACGGTGAAGCTGTGAAAGATTTCATGGAAGCCAAAGTGACCTGGAACCGGGTTGGGTCTTTTGAGAGCGTAGAACACCGCACCAAGTGTGTACATCAAACCGCCGGCAAGAATGAGAACCATCATCGCCAGGTTCACTTTTATAAAGTCTGGGAGATAAACAACCGCCGCCCAACCCATGACGATGTAGATGATCACATACAACCACCTGGGGGCTCCGAGCCAGAAAACCCTAAAGCCAATACCCAGTAGAGCCGTTACCCAAATGGCAACTATCAACCACAGGCCCTTTTCTTGCGGCAGTGCCAGCAGCGTAATTGGAGTGTAGCTTCCTGCAATCAGCACGAAGATATTTGCGTGGTCAAATCTCTTGAGGGCCTTTTTGGCCTTGGGCTTCCAGTTGAAGCGATGGTAAATTGCGCTTGTTCCAAATAAAAGAATTGAGCTCGCAAAGAAAATTGCCGCCCCAATTTTTGCCGTGAGCCCGTCTGCCAATACGACAAGCACCACACCGCCAGCAACGGCTATCGGCAAAACACCAGTGTGGATCCAACCGCGCCAGGATGGCTTTTGGTCTTCATCGCTTTTGGTTATTTCAGACAGCGGGAGGTGCAGGGGTTCTGCGGGGCTTTGCTTATCGACCATGGTTCAACAATAGATGGGTTTTGAAGCGGTAGCCTTGGAATGTGCGAAATCCTGTTTATAGCATTTATGAAGCTCGCCTTGAGAGCCAGCTTGATAAAGACAACATCCCTAAACACATCGCAGTCATGCT
>WLDW01000029.1 GCA_009704605.1 Actinomycetota bacterium | reverse complement strand
TCTCAACTGGCCAAGTTGGCAGTCAAGAAGAATCCTTTTCCTATGGGGTTGATTCTTATAGGTCTCGCAATTGGGTTGCTGCCAATTAATCTGACGGCTTTCCCGTTCGGAGACGCTTTGCTTAGAACGTTGGTAATGCTGGCTCTAACTTCGATAATTCTCATGTCCGCCAAGAGGTTGCCTAGGGAGTCACCAATTGGCATTTGGGGGGTGTTTCTCGGCGCGACATTTGTGTCAACCGGCGTGAGCCTCGCGGCCGCGATTGCCGTATTTGGCTACCCTCTAACTTCCCGCGACATACCAATTTGGATTGCATATTTTCTTTGGCAGTTTCAGCTGAGCCTATTTGCCTCAGTTGTTTCCGAAGTGTTGTCTAGCAGAGCTGAAATACGAAAGCAACTAATCGCATCCCTAGGCCAAGATCAGTTGGATTCGGATGTTAGGGCTGCGCTCGGGCGCATCCGAAACAGGGAGCTTGCTCAGTACATTCATGGGAATATTCAAAACAAATTACTGTCTTTTGCCTTGAAGTTTGATCAGGACAATCTCTCAGCGGACGACGTCTCAAGACTGCTTGACGAAGTTGACACTCTTTTTTCGAAAGCAATAAGCGATTATCAATCAGTTGACACAGCTGACCTCGATGAACAGCTTGCCCATTTGGTCCAGCGTTGGGCCGGATTCGTTAACATTGCCCAGAGTAGCTCTCTATCAAAGTCCGATCTTTCGGAAGAACAAATCAGGTCTCTAGTGCAGGTTGTTTCGGAGGGCGTTTCTAATGCGGTTCGACACGGATTCGCCAAGAATTTGAAGATTAACATTCAACAATCCGCGTCGGATAACAGGCAGATTGAAGTAACTGTTGAAGATGATGGCCTAGGTCCAAGATCCGGTAAACCCGGTCTCGGGACAGAGCTACTGAACGCTACCTCGGGTACTAATTGGTCTCTGACTGCCGGAAAGTTCGGTGGAAGCGTTCTTCGGGCTCGACTCAACCCGCGTTCTTAGACTTGGGCCCTAAAGTGGTCTTTTGTAAAAAGGCAATTTCACTACTTCAAAGGAAAGCATTGTTCCTCTTACATCTACCGAAACTTGAGTGCCAGCTTCAGCCAGGTCAGATTGCAAATATCCCATTGCTATTGGGTACCCAAGCGTTGGGGAAAGAGCCCCGGAAGTGACGGAACCCACGGAGGCAGAATTGCCATCGACAAATATCTCGTAATCCGCTCTAGCCGCTCGCTTACCCTGGCCTGTTATGCCAACCAAAACCTTTGTCGGTTTGGATTTTGATAACTCGGTCAATGCTGCTTTCCCAATGAAGTCCCCAGGCTTGTCTAAGCGAACTACCTTGCCAAAACCAGCTTGGTAGGGGTTCACTTCTTCATTCATCTCATGACCATAAAGAGGCATACCAGCTTCGAGCCGTAAAGTGTCGCGGCAGGCAAGCCCGGTTGGCATCAGATCAAACTTGGAACCAGCAGCTATGAGCGCATCAAAGACTTGCTCTGCAGAGGTGACTGGAATGTAAATTTCGAAGCCGTCTTCGCCGGTATATCCGGTTCGAGCCAGCAAGCAGTCAATTTTTGCAATCTTGGCTTCCGAGATCGCGTAATACTTCAACTCTGAAAGCGGGGCAGGAGTTATCTCTTCAAGGATCTCAACTGATTTAGGCCCCTGTATAGCAAGAAGCACCCATGCATCGGATTCGTCTCTTACTTCTGCATCAAAACCAGGAACTCGCTTTTGAAAAGCTGCAAACACCACATCTTTATTTGAGGCATTTGCTACCACCAGGTAACTTGTTTCTGTTAGGCGATAAACAATCAAGTCATCGATTATCCCACCTGCCTCATTGCAAATTAGCGAGTACTTGGCTCTTCCCACTGCAATCTCCGAAGCTGCTCCAACGAGGGCGTAGTCGAGAAAGCTAGCTGCGTCTTTTCCTTCGATGAAGATCTCACCCATATGTGAGATATCGAATAGCCCAGCTTTAGTTCTTACCGCGTCGTGCTCCGCTAAATCCGAGCTATATCTAACTGGCATTTCCCAGCCACCAAAGTCGGTGAAGCTAGCGCCAAGTTTGGCGTGTTTTTGCCTTAGCGGGATGGATTTCATGACACTAATCTAAAGCAGATTTTCGATGTCTCGAACCACGAGCATCTACTCTGATTAATGCGACTTTTTGCGAGTCTTGAGCGACCGTGTCGAAGCGAAGGGGTCTTTCACAGACTTAAGGCCTAAACTTCTAAAGCCTTGGGACAACCGGGCTTACCCACCTGAAAGGCATAAACCCCATGACCCCAAAAGACCGTAAAGCAGCAGCCCAGGAATCGGCAAAAACTGGAATCATGACTCACCGCCAAATTATTTTGGTACTGGTTGGGCTTATGTCGGGCATGTTCCTTTCAGCACTGGACCAGTCAGTTGTCGGTACCGCGATGCGAACAATTGCAGATGACCTTCAAGGTCTTGAGTTGCAGGCCTGGGTGACTACCGCCTATTTGATTACCTCAACAGTTTCGACTCCTATTTACGGAAAGCTCGGTGACATCTTTGGTCGCCGAAGAATGTTCATGATAGCTATCACAATCTTCGTAGTCGGATCCTTGACAGCTGGATTTGCTAACTCGATGGTGGAACTTGCTGCCTACCGAGCACTTCAAGGTGTTGGCGCGGGAGGTCTGTTTGCTTTGGCACTGACAATTCTTGCTGACATTGTTCCGCCTCGTGAGAGAGCAAGATACCAAGGGTTGTTCTTAGCCGTGTTTGGAACCAGTAGCGTCATTGGCCCAATAGTCGGTGGTGGATTTGCCGGCGTGAATCAGATTCTGTGGGTGGATGGCTGGCGCTGGATCTTTTTGATGAATTTACCCATTGGGCTAATAGCCATGTTTATGGTGTTCACCTTTCTTCACGTTCCCCACTTTCCAAAGAAGTCTCGAATTGATTGGCTAGGAGCAGTAACGATTGTTTTGGCCGTTGTGCCAATTCTGTTAGTCGCAGAACAGGGCAGAACTTGGGGTTGGGGCTCTTCGTTGACCCTTGGGCTTAGCGCTGTGGGAATTGCGGGAATAATCGCTTTCGTAATCGTAGAAAACAAGATGAAAGACGAAGCTTTGCTTCCTCTAAAGATTTTCAAATCATCAACTTTTACAACAACCACACTTTTAGGAGTGGTAGTAGGGCTTGGAATGTTTGGTGGCCTCATTTCACTACCTCTCATCTTGCAGATTGTTTATGGCGCCACTCCTACCGAGGCTGGTTTCCTGATGATTCCGATGGTCTTGGGTTTAGCTAGCGCCTCAATGCTTTCGGGTCGAATCACCAGCAAGACTGGAAAGTACAAGATTTTCATGGTTGTAGGAACCGCTCTAGCCGCCACTAGCTACATTTACCTATCGACAATTTCTGCAGACTGGGAAATTTGGCAAGTCTCGGTGGGCATGGTCCTACTTGGTCTTGGGGTTGGGCAACTTCTTCAGACCCTGACAATCGCAAGCCAAAATGCTGTAGAAGCAAAAGACATAGGGGTGGCTACATCATCGTCCACTTTTTTCCGTCAGATTGGTGGAACTTTGGGAGTAGCAATCTTCCTGAGCATTTTGTTCGCAGGCATCACGGACCGAGCTAAGCAAATAGCTTCCGGTGTTTCCGATGCGATAGCTAAGAATCCGGCACTGATGCAAGATCCAAGAAATGAATTGCTGCTGACACAAGACCCAGGGGCTCTAGATTCAATGGTCACCACAGATTCATCATTCCTTGAAGTCATAAGTCCAGAGCTTGCCTACCCAATAAAGGAGGCCTTCGCGCAATCTGCCAGCCAAGTTTTCTTGGTCGCAAGCGTTGTACTTATTGCAGGCTTTGTGCTCTCGTTTTTTGTGAAAGAGCTGGAACTTAGGACCAAAAGCGGTGTTCAAGAAATGGCAGAAGGCGCCTAGGGCTTCCTTCGCTCCTAAGCTAAGAGCGAAGAGTTAAACGACTGGCCTAGGAGATAAAAATGTCCCAATGGAGTAATCACCCGGCAACCGCCAAGTATGGAAAGAGCCAACTAAGTTTTGGCCAACGATCAGCTGACGTTCTAAGAAACGCCATGGGCTCTTGGCCATTTGTTTTTGGAGCCCTTGGGTTTCTAGCCATCTGGATGTATTTCAATAACGATGGTTCTTTTGATCCATTCCCTTTTATCTTGCTAAATCTCATCCTTTCCTGCATTGCGGCTTTGCAGGGGGCAATATTGCTTATCGCCGCCAAACGAGAAGACCAGATTAATTCGGATCTTGCCATACACACCTATCAAATAGACCAGGAAAACCTTGAGCTAACAAGGCAGGTTCATGAGCTGAGCAAGCGAATCGAGAAGCTGACCCTAGAGGTTCACGAGGCTGTAAAAGCCAAGAACTAACAAGGCACGACCCGCCCCAACAAATGTCAGAGGCTCCAGCTAGCTTGTCTGATAAGAATTAACTACTGCTTTTGGGGGAGCAAACATGGGGATATTTACCTGGCTAAAGAAAATACTTACGTTCGATCCATCGGTATACAAACCACCGGTTGACAACACTAACGAATCTGGACCTTCGATGACCGAAGGTGATTTTCGGTCTGGTCCGGAAGGTTATTCACCTAATACTTCTTATCCAGATACTTTTTATGGTTCTGGTGGAGAAAGCGACCAGAACGAAGGCGATTTCAATAGGTAAGGCCGGATTTCATCGCTGCAAGCTTTAGCAAGTTTCCGCAATAGGCTTGAAGGATGAACGGAACTCCTAAATCCATATTCGGAACCTTTGCAATTATTGAAATGATGACCTGGGCTTTGCTTATTGCAGCCATCATCGCCAGGGAAACAATTGGCCTAGCGCCGAACATGTTCTTCATCGCCGGTGCCACCCATGGTTTTGCCTTCATTGGTTACTCAGCTTCCGCAGTCTTGGTTGCAGTAAATCAACGCTGGCCTCTTGTTCGTGGGGCAGTTGCTGTGATGCTCGCAATCGTTCCCTTTGCAACCGTTCCTTTTGAAAAGTATCTCGAGAAGCGCAAGCAACTTGATGGCGAATGGCGCACCGAGAAGTCAAACAACCCATTGGATAAGTCCAAATTCGATCAGCTGTTTAGGTGGTTTATCAACCATCCGGTGATTTTGGTCTTGACTCTGTTTGTCACCGTTATTTCCCTATTTACCTTCTTGCTTTGGCTAGGTCCTCCTAGCGAGTGGGGAAACTAGAGCTTTTAGGAGCTTTTTCTCCGTTTGCCAGGGCTTTGGGCCAGAAAAGATACTTTGGCAACCTACACTTAGCTAATGAGCGTAATGACCAGCATTCAAGCGCCGACTCAGTTTGCCGAGATTATGCACCGCGTGCGAAACGCAGGGTTACTTGAGAAAAAGCCGAGTTTTTACATTATTCGTCTAATTGCAATATCTATCATCTCAGCAGGCCTTTGGGTTCTGGGTGGTTACATCTCAACGCTGGTGGATCAAAGCACCATCTTTATTCTTTTGGCTTTCTTGGTTGTGGGACTACTCGGCATAGTCTCGGCTCAGTACGGCTTTATTGCTCACGAGGCAGCACACAGGCAGATCTTTCGCAGCAATAAAGCCAACGACTGGTTTGGTTTGGTGTTGGCCAATCTATTTGCGGGTCTAAGTTATGGCTTCTGGCTTCGCAAGCACAACAAGCACCACCAAAAACCAAACCAAATCGGCGAAGACCCAGATATTGCCATTAGGGTTCTAAGTTTCACTCCAGAGTCAAGAGATTCCAAAAAAGGAATAGAGCGTTGGCTGACCGAGCGTCAGGGCTATTTGTTCCCCTTGCTTTTATTGTTTACCGGATTTGACTTACTGGTTGACAGCTTTGCCGGCTTGAAATACAAAGAGCGCAAGATTGGAACCAGGTTCTTGGAATTTGGTCTAATGATGATTCGTCAGGTTGCGCCTTATGTTGTTTTTGCAATTCTGTTTGGCTGGGCCTGGGCCATAGCGCTGTGGTTTTTCATGATGATGATCTTTGGATTCTTTATGGGAGCAGCCTTCGCTCCAAATCACAAGGGAATGCCACTGGTTGAAAAAGACGCCAAGATCGATTTCTTCACAAGACAGGTTCTAACCAGCAGAAACATCAGAGGCAGTTGGCTAACAGATAATCTAATGGGTGGCCTGAACTACCAAGTTGAGCATCACCTGTTTCCTTCGATGGCAAGACCTTATCTAAAGCGAGCTCACAAGATTGTTCTGGACTATTGCCAAGAGCACTCCGTTCCACTTGTTGAGATGAACTTACTTTCTAGCTACGTGGCCATTATGAAGTATCTAAACAATGTTGGTCTAAGTAACAACTCAGACCCGTTTGTTTGCCCGATGGTTGCAACTCTGAGGCCAAGAAACTAGAAGTTGCGTTTTACTGCTAAGGGTGAGCTCTAGATGGCAAATTCACAACAGCTGAGAATGGCAATTCTTGGCGCTGGGATCATTTCCCAGTCCATCCACATCCCATCCATGTTCAGAGCTGGAATAACTCTTTCTGCCGTATGCGACCTCTCGCCATCCAGGGCTAAAAAAGTTGCCTCAAAATATTCCGTCAAGGGCTCTAGCGATCCCAGAGAAATACTTGACGATCCGGAAATTGATGCTGTTCTAATTGCCACTTCCGGTTCCCATGCAGAATTGACCATTGCTGCACTAAAAGCAGGGAAGCACGTTCTGGCCGAGAAACCGCTGGCTCTTAACTCCATGGAGCTAGATGCAATCGAAGCTGCGCAAAAGCAAAGCGGAAAGATTCTGCAAATCGGCTACATGAAAATGTACGACCCACTTGCTCAGCGAGCAGCCCAAGAAATTGCACTACTCAAGGACATACGACTGGTTCGCGTTACCGTGTCTCACCCCGCAGATGCTCCACAGATTGCCCACCTGAGACTCAAGCCACCACTGGACGACGCTGACATCAATGAAATTGAACGAGCTAGGCAGTATGAGATGGAACAGACCGAAGTCGCCTTTCCAGGAGCACCAGAGATTTTGCGGGCTTTCTATAAGAACATTATTCAGGGTTCCTTGATCCACGAAACCAGCATGCTGCGCGGCCTAGGCTTCGAGCTCCCAACCGTCTGGCAAGCGGAAGTATTTCCTGAACTTTCAGGAACTACCCCGTCTTCGATTCTCGCGGTTGGGAAAGTGAAGGACACTAGGTTCATCTTGAGCTGGAACTGGCTACCTGAATATCCAGAGTATGACGAGGAGCTAAAAGTACTTGCTTCCAACGGAAGAGTTGAATATCACCTTGCCAAGCCCTACGTCTTAGAAGAGCGCAGCAGGCTGACAGTTTTCAAACATGCCTTACACGAAAGACAAGACACTACTTATACGCAGATAAATGAAACTGGTTTTCTGCGCCAGCTACTAGCTTTTAAGGATTCGGTAGTTAACGGCACCGAAGTTATTTCGAATTTAGCTGGAGTAAGAAAAGACCTTGCAGTACTTCAAGCGATCACCCGCTCAATCATTGACTCCCAACGGAACTGATTCTCGACCGCGACTAGGTGGCCTGTGTAGACTGGAAACGCCTCCAACCGAGGCACACTCGCCTTCGTAGCTCAGTGGATAGAGCAAGAGCCTTCTAATCTCTTGGTCGCAGGTTCGATTCCTGCCGAGGGCACCACTAGGGTTGGAGTTATCAGTGACCCGAATAATATATCCTTATGAACATTGGAGAGGTAGACAACTATGTCTGGAAATAGCGCCGAGAGCGTAAATCTGCCGAAGCGATTCGGGCCTCTGAGACTGGTGTCGAGGTTTTTCTACGCCAAGTCAAACCTGGCCACCGCGCTGCTGGCCACGGCTACCTTTGCCGGGTACCTTGTCTTTGTCCTAACTTTGCAGGGGAAGGCCTTTGAGGTGGCCAACAGCAGTATTAGGTCACTAGGAACTTCGTTTGGCTTTGGTCAGGCAGAGATTCTTGCTTTCCTGTCAGAGCGTTCTGATCCGATGATTAGTGCCTACATAAACTTCAATCAAGTTTGGGACTCACTTTTTGGCTTGATCTACGGGGTTATGTATGTGATCTGGGTTTCGGTTGCGTTTAAGCCATACTCGCCAAAGGTTGGGATTTTGAATCTTCTCCCATTTGGTCAAGTTGTCTTTGACTGGTTAGAGAACGCCTCCTTAGCAGCGCTGTCAAACCAGTACCTCGCAGACGGTACGATTTCCTCTTCGATGGCTCTAGTTGCCTCGACGGCCTCATCAATCAAGTGGGTTTTTTCGCTACTGGTCTATTTATTGATTTTGGTTGGCATTGTCATGCGGATAGTTCGGGCAGCAAAGATTAGAAGCCAGAGTTAGAGCGGACTCGGCACACACTCTTAGCCTTCTAATCTCTTGGTCGCAGGTTCGATTCCTGCCGAGGGCACAGCGTAAGCTGAAATAATGATTGCTTCACTCTCTGGGTTCTTCACCGGGTTATCCCTGATTATTGCAATCGGTGCCCAAAACGCCTTT
>WLDW01000028.1 GCA_009704605.1 Actinomycetota bacterium | reverse complement strand
GCTCCGATGTAACCGACTTCTTTCAGTATCGCCTTGGAGGATTCATAGAGCTTGGTTGTTTGGTCGGCAGTTAGGAAAGGCGCCGGCGCTTCTTCAACTAGTTTTTGGTGCCGGCGCTGCAAAGAACAGTCCCTGGTGGAAACGACAACCACATTGCCAGCGCTGTCAGCAAGACACTGCGTTTCAACGTGGCGAGGCTTCTCAAGATATTTCTCAACGAAGCATTCGCCTCTTCCAAAAGCTGCAACTGCTTCTCTGGTAGCCGATTCAAACAGTTCGGCAACTTCTGATTCTTGATAAGCAACTTTGATTCCTCGGCCACCTCCGCCATAAGCTGCCTTGATGGCAACCGGCAAACCGTGCTTGGCAACGAAGTCGAGCACCTCTTGAGCATTTTCAACGGGGTTCAAAGTTCCAGGGGCAAGAGGAGCTCCCACCTTTTCGGCAACGTGTCTGGCTGAGACTTTATCGCCAAGGCGTTCAATTGCTTCTGGGGTTGGGCCAATCCAAATCAGACCAGCTTTGCTAACCGCCCTGGCAAAATCTGCATTTTCTGCGAGGAAACCATATCCAGGGTGAACAGCATCACAGTTGGATCTTTTTGCAATCGAAAGAAGTTTTTCAATAACTAAGTAGGTTTCAGCGGAGGTAGCTCCGTTTAGGGCATAGGCCTCATCGGAGACCCTCACGTGCAAGCTATCGCGATCTTGATCGGCATAGACCGCAACTGATTTTCTACCGCTATCTTTTGCGGCTCTGGCGATGCGAACGGCGATCTCGCCACGGTTGGCGATGAGTACTTTTGTGATCAATCCGCTCATAAGACAGAATCCTATTGGCTATTGAAGGGTCAAAATTGGCCCTTGGCTACAAACAATCAGCGCAAACCCTGTGATTAGCGCCAAAGACTGGTGTATTCAACTCCCAGTTGGCCGCAAAGATCTCTCACTACGCCTAGCGATAAGCCAACCACGGTGTGTGCGTCACCTTCTATACGGTCAATGAACGCACCACCAATGCCATCAATAGTGAAGGCCCCTGCAACCTTTAATGGCTCACCGGTTGCAACATAAGCTTCGATTTCTGCATCAGTTATGTTGGCAAAGTAAACCTTCGTGGAGCTGGTTTTGGAAACCATCTTCGGTGCAGCGGGGTCTCGATTATCAATCAGGCAATGACCGCTGTGCAGGACCCCATGGTTTCCACGAAGTTGCTTCCAGCGCTCAATGGCTACTTCGGCAAGATGCGGTTTACCAAGGGTTGCTCCTTGAAACTCAAGAGCTGAGTCACCCCCGAGCACAAGGGCTCCAAAAGTCTCCTGTAGGCCAACTACCGATTCCGCCTTAGCGTCTGCTAAGTATGCAACCAGCTGGGAAGTTGTGTGATTGGGATTATTGGTTTTGAACTGATCAGAAAGTGCTTGTTCGTCAGCGGTTGGGATAAGAACCTCTGGGTCAATCCCTGAGGCTTTGAGCAGGGCGTACCTAGCGGGGGAGCTAGAAGCCAAGACTAAACGGGTCACGGATAAAGACTACTTGGAGCTGTGGAACACTTGTCCAATGAGCAAAACAGAGAATTGGCAAGACCGCGAGCTTGAGCTAGAAATTGAAAAGGTTGCCCACGGTGGCATCTTCGTAGCAAGGCACGAGGGCCGCGTGGTCTTTGTTTCTCACACTGCGCCAGGAGAAAAAGTCCGGGCAAAAGTTTTTGAAGACAAGGGTGGATCATTCTGCCGCGCAGAAACAATTGAAGTTCTAACCCCCTCTGTCAAGCGAGTCACTCACATCTGGAAAGAAGCCGATCGCCTAGGAGCCGGAGGCGCCGAGTTTGGACACCTAGCGCTGGATTACCAACGTCAGCTTAAAACCGATGTCCTGGAAGAATCGCTATCTCGCATGGCAGGAATCAACCAGCGCGTGCAGGTTATGGCGGTTCCAGGAGATGAGCTCACAAATGGACTCGGCTATCGAACCAGAATTCAATTGCATGTTTCCGAAGAGGGGGTAGCAGGTCCCTACCGGGAGAGAAGTCACGATGTAGTTCCTGTGAAGTCCCTGCCGCTGGCCGTCGCAGAGATTAACGAACTGGGAGTGCACCTAAAGAATTGGCAAGACGTGAAGCGCATTGAAATCTCTAGTGCTTCAACTGGAGGAATTCAGTGGTTCATCGATAAAAAAATTAAAGGCGACAAAAGACTCACTGAGCGCGCGCTAGGTAGAAGTTTTAGAATATCGAGCGGAGGTTTCTGGCAGGTACACAGGGGAGCAGCCGAACTGCTTGCCTCCGAAATTGTTGAACTTTCTGAAGGACTCGAGGTTGAAGCCAATAATTTGGATCTCTATGGTGGTGTTGGGTTATTCTCTGGAGCGCTTGCTACCAAGTACGGTAAAAAACTAAACATCACAACCGTCGAGTCTTCAAAGGTGGCAACCAGCGACGCCTCTGCCAACCTGGTGGACCTAGCAAAACATAAAGCAGTAGCTGCGCCGGTCGAAGGCTTTTTGAAACTGCAAATCAAGCAAGGCCTAGAACTATCTGGAGCAACTGTAATTCTTGATCCTCCAAGGGCCGGAGCCGGCAAGCAAGTTGTTGACCAATTGAGCTTCCTGAAGCCCAAGAAAGTCATTTACGTGGCATGTGATCCGGTGTCTTTGGCTAGGGACCTAAAGACCTTCACGGCTTCGGGTTATCGGGTCGAAACCATTCGAGCTTTTGACCTGTTTCCACACACCCACCATTTCGAGACCTTAGTTAGTCTGGTTTTGGAATGATTAAACTTTCTACCGTTTCCTCAATCACGGGAAATCAAGAAATTAGAGTGATCATTATTGATGATCACGAAGCAATTCGGCTGGCTCTTTCTACCGTTTGCGAGCAAAACAATTTCAAGCTGCTTGCTTCAACGGATTCGGTAGCGTCTGCTCTTGGCTCAATTGCTGGAAAGAATCCCGATGTTGCAGTTCTAGATCTATCGCTTTCGGATGGTTCAAAAGTAGAAGAAAACGTCAAAATGTTGGTAGAAAAAGGCATTTCAGTTTTAGTCTTTAGCATCGCCGATAAAGCTCAGTTGGTAAGAGCTGCTCTAAAAGCTGGTGCCGCAGCCCTTGTTCCCAAATCACACAGCATGAGCGAATTAGTCGAGGCTATCCGCATGGTTGCGGCCGGAATGCTTGTAAACAATCTTCAAACCACAGCAGCGATTGACGCCGACCAAGATTTCACCAGGGCCAAGCTTTCGCCACGAGAGCAGGAAGTGCTATCACTTTACGCTTCAGGTTTAGCTCTAAAACAAGTGGCATACTCTCTCAACATCACGGTCTCTACCGCCAAAGAACACATCGATCGAGTCCGTAATAAGTACGCAACTATCGGACGACCTGCTGTGAATAAGACCGAGCTTTTGCTTCGGGCAATTGAGGATGGCTTGATTGAGGAAGGAAGTCTCTAATTGGCCCTCAAGAGACCAGTTTCCGCAAAAAGTTATTCTGTAAGCCGAGTAAACCAACTCATTGCGAGCATTTACTCCTTTTTGCTTGTCGCCGTAGTTTCTGAGGCTTTGGTCAATGGCTTTAGGCAGCTGGAGCATCTAAATACCAAGGTGTTTGTAGCTTCTGTGGCGCTGCTAGCTTTCCTAGTTGTTGGCTTCTTGATCAGTCACTTTGCATTTCAATCGTCGATGTTTTGGTTTAGAGCGATACCAGTTTTGACCTTGGTGCTGTTGGCAACTTGGCCGCTTCATTACGACTCGTTCACGCTATTGCCTGAGTCCTTTAAGCCATGGATTTGGTGGTTACTTGGAATTGCTGCAGTTGCCGCAGGTATCTCGTTTCGCTTTTGGCTTGGGGTTGTTTACATCTTTATCGTTTCCTTGGGTTGGATATCCATACGAGTATCACCGAGTGGCGGTTCCGGTGAACTAATTCTGGCAATCCAGGACTCGTTGCATTTGTTTGTTTTGGCTTCAATCGCTACGACAATGGCAGCGGCCGCAAGATGGCAAGCAGCAAAAACAGACTTTGCAAATCAAAACTTAATTGCCAGTAGCGTCAAGAGTGCTCAGAGTCAGGCTGTGGAATTAGAGCAATCAAGATTGGACGCCCTGGTCCACGACAGCGTCCTAACAACTCTGTTGGTTGCATCCAAAGCCCAAACCCCTGAAGAGGTATCTCTAGCGAGAGAGTCGGCAACCGAGGCAATGAGAAGACTGGACTCAGATACCGCTTCACTGAAACCTACTACTGCCATTACACAAGTCAGTTTCTTTGAGGCACTTCAAAACAGAATTCACGAGGTGCACCCAAGTTTTGAAGTTTCGCTTCAGCAAACGAACAACTCACTCGTACCAGAACTTGTTTCAGAGGCCCTAACCGAAGCCACACTTCAAGCAGTTGATAACTCAACTAAGCACGGGGGCGGTTCTGCAAAAAGGAGCGTTTCGCTTCAGAGCGCCGGCAAAGGCTTGAAGATAGTGGTGAGCGATACGGGAAAGGGATTTCGAGCTTCCAAGATCCCCAAGGACCGCCTTGGTATTCAGCTTTCCATTATTGGTCGAGTTAAATCTGTGGGCGGTCGAGTCTTCATTAGATCGGAACCTGGAAAAGGCACCGACGTAGTGCTGGAGTGGAGCCCAAGTGTTTAGGCTCCCGCTTTGGTTAGTTCAGGTAGTTGGTGCCTTATTGGTGCTCAACCCACCCGTTACCGCGCTTATTGGATTTGATCGCTATGACCACTGGATGTTTGCCATGGTGGCAATCCTTATATACGTTTTTGTGGCGTTGCTTTCAGTTTTTTACTACCGCACCCGAGAGATGCCAGCGCTTTTGGCTTGGGTCAATCTTTTAGTTGTTGTGATTGTTCCCCAGCTAATCCATGAGGCAATCGATGTGGCAACCGTGGACTCTCAAACAAGTTGGTATGTATCCGGGTTAGGTGCTCTACTGGCGGTTACTGCCATCAGAGGCCAGCAAGCAGTTTCTTGGATTGGAGCGGGCGTTTTGTCCCTAGAGGTTTTGGTTTGGGGTGGAACCGAAACGATGTTTAACAGTGGGCTAGCCGGGGCCTTGAGCTTAATTGTGGCAACCAATGTGCTCTCTTATGCACTCACTCGAATTGATACCGAAACTCAAACCTACCTAGATAAAGCAATCGAGATTGAAGCTGCCGCAGCAATTGAGTCTTCAACTCGAATGGAGAGATCTCGAAGGCTTAGTGAGACTTTACGTGTCTCGTATCCACTTCTTCAAAAAATTGCAGCCGGTGAATTAGATGAAGAATCCAGACAAGAAGCAAAGCTCTTGGAAGCCCAGTTGCGCGACAGTATTCGAGGTCGAGAACTAATAGATTCCAAAATGCAGGAAGCTATCCGATCCGCTCGCCTGCGAGGTATTGAAGTTGTTGTTTTGGATGAAGGCGGGCTGGTAGCTTTGGCTGAAAATTTCAAAGCTGAGCTAAGGCAAAAACTAGCAGCGCAACTCGATCAGATTTCTAGTGGAAGAGTCACCATTCGTGCACCTCGCGGTGGACAGATAAACGCTACCTTCGTTGCCTCTAGAGCAGGCACCGCAGCACCAGATGTTTTCTTGAAGTTTTAAAATGGAGAACCCGGGCTGTATACGGGCCCGGGTCTCAACCCCCAAACCATTCAAGCTTTCCCCTGATAGCTACTACCGAATGGTTCTTCTCTTAACCTAGTTAATGCCCGTCCAGGCCAGTGCAAAATACTCGGTCTGAGGCGTCCCCATTTTGGGGGACTAAATTTCGCCCTTGAAATCTGATCGCCACTCTAGAGCTCCAGAGACGTTGCTCTCGCGAAGCATCTGGCTACCTTTGGCCCAGTTGGGTTCTGGTTGTGCCGACTCACTGTTGCTGACTGCCTCGCGCAAAACGGCTACCACCGCTGCTAACTCCTGCTCGGTTGGATTTCCAGAAATGACTTCTAGCTCAGTTGCTAGATCTTTGTCTTCAGAGTTTGGCATTAGAGCGGAATATTTCCATGTTTTTTAGGAGGTAGCGATGCGCGCTTGGTGCGCAGAGCTCGAAGGGCCTTGATGATTGAGACTCTGGTGGCTGCTGGTTCAATAACTCCATCGAGCTCACCTCGCTCAGCTGCTAAGAATGGCGAAGCAACGTTATAGGTGTATTCGGCAGCTAGCTCGGCACGAACTTTGGCTATGTCCTTACCGGCTTCCTCTGCTTCTTTGATCTTGTCGCGAAACAAAATGTTCACAGCTCCCTGACCACCCATAACCGCAATTTCAGCGCTTGGCCAAGCCAAGTTGATATCTGCACCAAGCTGTTTTGAGCCCATGACGATGTATGCGCCACCATATGCTTTTCGGGTAATCACAGTAACTAGTGGAACGGTTGCTTCTGCGTATGCGTATAACAACTTTGCCCCGCGCCTGATAACGCCGGCCCACTCCTGATCGGTTCCAGGAAGATATCCTGGAACATCCACCAGCGTGACAATAGGAATAGAAAACGCATCGCAGAAGCGAACAAAGCGAGCCGCTTTCTCACCCGCGTCAATGTTGAGTGTTCCTGCCATCGCAGATGGCTGGTTAGCAATGATTCCAACACTTCGTCCGTCAACTCGGGCAAAACCAATCAGGATGTTCGGGGCAAATAGCGGTTGAACTTCCAAAAAGTTTGCCTCGTCAACCAGGTGTTCGATTACGGTTCGCATGTCATAGGGCTGGTTTGGTGAGTCGGGAATCAGAGTGTTTAGTTTCTTATCAAACTCGGTTATTTCAAGCTCAGAGTGTGAGTCGTAGACAACTGTTTCTGCCAAGTTATTTTGCGGCAAAAAGCTAAGCATGTTACGCGCGTAGTCGAGAGCGTCATCTTCATCACTTGCTAGGTAGTGAGCAACTCCAGAAGTTTCGTTATGTGCCCTGGCACCGCCGAGCTCTTCCATGCCAACTTCTTCACCCGTTACGGTCAAGATCACATCGGGTCCGGTAACAAACATGTTTGAGGTCTTATCAACCATGATCACAAAGTCGGTCAATGCGGGGGAGTAAACAGCGCCACCTGCAGCTGGACCCATGATGATTGAAATCTGTGGAATAACACCTGAGGCCATGGTGTTTTTTCTAAAAATCTCGCCGTACTTACCAAGAGCCACAACACCTTCTTGGATTCTGGCTCCGCCGGAATCCAAGATTCCAATAATCGGAACACCTGTTGAAATGGCCAGATCCATAATCTTGATGATTTTGTTTCCAGCTGCTTCACCAAGAGATCCACCAAAGACCGTGAAGTCCTGGGAGTAAACGGCAACTTGTCTGCCGTGGATGGTTCCAAATCCAGTTACTACGGAGTCACCGTAGGGGCGATTGACATCCATGCCAAAAGCATTGGATCTATGACGAACAAACTCGTCTACCTCAACAAAAGAGCCTTTATCCAAAAGGATGTCGATTCTTTCGCGAGCGGTCTTTTTTCCCTTAGCGTGCTGTTTTTTGACAGCGGCATCACCATTGGCGTGAACCGCCTCGTGGTAGCGGTGCCTAAGGTCTTCGATTTTGCCGGCAGTGGTGGAAAGGTCTGCCTCTGAGCGCTTTTCAGTCAATGTCTCTCCATATGCTTTTTGGCAGTGTCGGACCAACTTTATAGGAGGTCATAGGTGATGTTATTGCAGCTTAACGCAGAGAATATTTCCATATTGGTGAGGATTCCTACAAACCAGCCCTGGCCTAGGCTTTACCTATGGACTACCCCAAGACCTCTCTAGTAGCTAAAGGCCTGTTGGCGCTTGCGGAAACTGGATCCACGAACCAGGACCTTTTGGCCCAAGCGGCCTCAAATCAACATCCACAGTTTTTTACCCTTATAACGGAGTTTCAAACAGCCGGGCGGGGTCGCCTGGATCGAAAGTGGCAGGCAGCTCCTGGCAGCTCGGTTATGGCCTCGGTTTTACTTCGGCCGAGTTTCAAGAACGACTCTGCAATCGGGTGGCTTAGTTTGATGATGGCTGAGGCGATCAAGTCCGCGCTCGCCGAAGTGGGTATCGAATCCAAGATCAAGTGGCCAAACGATGTTTTGGTGAAAGGTCAGAAGATAAGCGGAATACTGGCCGAAGCAAATTCAGACCTTTCGGCTGTGGTGGTTGGTTTTGGAATCAACGTGAACCAAACCGCACAAGACCTACCAACTGGCTCTGCTACTTCTTTATTAGTAGAAGGTGCAACCAGTCTCGATAGAGATAGCTTGCTGGCGCAAACCCTAAGTGGATTCCAGCAGCTTTACTTGGACTTTGTTGAAGCTGGCGGTGACGCGGTATCTAGTGGCTTGCGAGCGAGAATCATTGAGTCATCGGCAACTATCGGAGAGCTGGTTGAGGTCTTGTTTCCAGATGGCTCATCGGCAGTTGGCGAGGCAATCGGAATAGACGAGAGTGGTAGGTTGCAAGTTTTGAGTGCCACCAAGACACTAACTGTCTCTGCTGGCGATGTCCTACACCTCAGAACTGCAAAGCGGGAAGATTAGAGAGTGACTGAAACTTTCGAAACAAAATTGGTGCGACTTCGCCCAAGAGCTGCTGTTTTACTGTTCCCAACTTTGGTTTTCTGAGGTGTAGGAAAAGAGT
>WLDW01000027.1 GCA_009704605.1 Actinomycetota bacterium | reverse complement strand
GCTTGGATTTGGGTTAGAGTAGCCAAGCAACCTAGGTTGCACGCGGATGTGGCTCAGTGGTAGAGCATCACCTTGCCAAGGTGAGGGTCGCGAGTTCGAATCTCGTCATCCGCTCGCAGTGGCCATGAGCTACGCATCGGTGGAGTGGCCGAGAGGCTAGGCAGCGGCCTGCAAAGCCGTCTACACGGGTTCGAATCCCGTCTTCACCTCGAATTACCCGGGCGATTGGCGCAGTGGTAGCGCGCTTCCCTGACACGGAAGAGGTCACTGGTTCGAACCCAGTATCGCCCACGAGAATGTATCGAGGCTTCAAAGAAGGAAAGTAAGTGCCAACAACTAGGCAGTACGACTTGATCCTCGTGGGTGGCGGAATCATGAGCGCCACTTTTGCCGTGTTACTTCGTCAGGCAAATCCAGATCTAAAAATGATTGTTTTGGAGCGTCTAGACAACGTGTCCATGGAATCATCAAACGCTTGGAACAACGCTGGCACGGGACACGCAGCACTTTGCGAACTCAACTACATGCCAGATGACCCAAGCGGAAATCTTCCATCTGCAGAAAAAGCAATTTCAATAAATCAGCAATTCCAGGAGTCTAGGGAATTCTGGTCAAGCTTGGTTAAAGATGGTGTCCTCGGTGAGCCAGAAACATTCATTCATTCAGTTCCGCACATGACATTTGTTCAGGGCGCTAAGGACGTTAGCTACCTCGAGCGTCGATTCAAAGCCCTAAAAGACCAACCTCTGTTTGCCGGAATTGAGTTCTCCAAAGACTTTGAACAGATTGCTAAGTGGGCACCAATCATGATCGAGGGCCGCCCATCATCTGAAATTGCCGCGACCAGAATCGAGCAAGGTACAGATGTCGACTACGGTGCGCTGACCGAGCAACTTTTTGCCTGGCTGAAAACCAAAGATGTCGAAGTGCTAACCAGTCACGAAGTTCGCGCACTTTATCGCAACAACGGCTTGTGGCAAGTTGCAGGGAAAAACACTGACTCCAAATTTGAGTTCAGCTCGCCGCGGGTGTTTGTAGGTGCCGGGGGATGGGCTTTGAAGCTTTTGCAAAAAGCAAAGATCAAAGAGATCAATGGCTACGGAACATTTCCAGTCAGTGGACACTTTTTTAAGACCGAAAATCCTGAACTGGTTGCAAGGCATCAGGCAAAGGTGTATTCACAAGCAGCGGTTGGCGCGCCACCCATGTCTGTTCCTCACCTTGACACCAGAGTTATTGACGGTAAGACCTCTTTACTATTTGGACCCTTCGCTGGTTTGAACCTGAAGTTCCTCAAAAACGGCTCATGGCTTGATCTTCCAGCCTCAATTCGTTTTGGAAACATAGTTTCTTACCTGTCCGTGGCTCTAAAGAACTTTCCTTTGGTTATCTACTTGGTCAAAGAGATTTTCAAATCCTCAAAACAAAAGCTTGAAAGCCTTAGAGAGTTTGTTCCAAACGCGAAGACGGAAGATTGGCAGCTTTACGAAGCTGGACAAAGAGCACAGGTAATTAAACCAGTCAACGGGCTGGGGGTGCTTCAGTTTGGAACCGAGGTCATTAGCTCGGCCGATGGATCGATCGCTGGTTTGCTTGGAGCCTCGCCTGGTGCTTCGGTTGCGACTCGGGTAATGCTTGATGTTGCTACGAGAATGTTCCCGGAATCTCAGAACGCTTGGATGAAGGGTATTGCAAACTCGGTGCCAAGCTACGGTTTGAAGCTAAATGATGACCCATCAAAAGCTCGTGAATCATTGAGCGCGACGGCAAAGACTCTGAAGTTGAAGGCCTAGGCCACCGCAACGCCAAGGATCATTCCAACTCCATAAGCTGCTGCCATCGTCACTAACGAAACAGCGACATTCCGAAGTACTGGGCGAAGCGGTTTGGCTCCTCCGATAATTGCGGCAACATATCCTGTGATTGCAAGCGAGATTACCACTGAAACTATCGTTGCTGCTTCGCGATACTCGGTCCAGGGTCCAGTGATGGCAACGATCGGTAGTACGGAACCAAGTGCGAATGAAATAAATGACGCAACAGCGGCCGACATCGGGGACACGTGTTCGTCCTTTGCAAACTTGCGCTGGATACCTTCGTGCCTAATTCTTGACGCAATTTCGCTGTCTCGTTGAGCGCTGACAGACGCGTATTCTCCTCCCGCCATGGAGATCGATCCCGCTACCAGTGCTGCAACGCCGGCAATCAAAATCGCACCATTATCAGTTGTAGCTCCGGCTACTCCCATTACGAGTCCAGCGGTAGATACGATTCCATCATTTGCTCCAAGAACCGCAGCTCGCAGCCAATTGAGCTTCTTTGCAAGTTCGAGCGTGATTACGTGAGGCTGAGAGGTTTCCATTTTGCTTCTTCCAAGGCTTATCTAGACTCGCAATGTTACCAAGACCAATGCCCCTAGCTGGTTAGGATTGACCATAGTCAAAGGCCAGATTGGAAGACTCAATTGGATCAACAGATATCCATCGCTGTAGATGGCGTCAAGCAGCAGGTAAAGCTTGGTACCACAGGATTTGAGCTTTTCGCCGACAAGGCTGTTGTAGCAATGCGTGTTTCTGGTGATCTAAGGGATTTGGCACACATCGTTTCAGAAGGCGACTTGGTTGAGGCCGTTACTATTTCTTCCCCAGACGGATTGAGCATCCTTAGACACTCAACCGCTCATGTTTTGGCGCAAGCCGTTCAAAGCATTAACCCCCAGGCCAAATTGGGGATTGGTCCACCTATTGTTGATGGCTTCTACTATGACTTTGATGTTGCCGACGCTTTTACCCCGGAAGATCTAAAAGGTATCGAAAAAGAGATGGAGCGAATTATTCGCTCGGGTCAGCGCTTTGTTCGAAAGGTTGTCAGCGAGGAAGAGGCCCGCACGCAATTGTCAGCTGAGCCTTACAAGCTTGAACTGGTTTCACTAAAAGGCTCTAGTGATCTAGCTGAAGGTGCCGCTGAAGTGGGAGCAGGGGAGCTAACGATTTATCACAACACCGATTCAAAATCGGGTGAAACTATTTGGAAGGATCTATGCCGCGGTCCGCACTTGCCAAACACTCGCATGATTGGCAACGGCTTTAGCCTCACTAGGCTAGCCGCGGCTTATTGGCGAGGCGATGAAAAGAACAAGCAGCTACAAAGAATTTACGGAACCGCTTGGGCCTCTAAGGACGAACTAAAAGCTCATTTGGAGCGAATGGAAGAAGCTGCCAAAAGAGATCATCGACGTTTGGGTCAAGAGCTAGATCTTTTCTCTTTCCCTGAGGAAATCGGATCAGGCTTGGCGGTTTTCCATCCTAAAGGTGGAACTATCCGTCGCGTGATGGAGGATTACTCGAGACAGCGTCACGAGCAAGCCGGATATGACTTTGTCTATTCGCCTCACATCACTAAATCCAACCTCTTCGAAACTTCTGGTCATTTGGCTTGGTATTCGGAAGGCATGTTCCCTCCGATGAAGCTTGATGAAGAACTCGATGAAAATGGAGTTATTCGCAAGCAAGGCCAGGACTATTACCTGAAGCCGATGAACTGTCCTTTCCACATTCTGATTTACAAGTCCCAGGCTCGCTCCTACCGAGATCTTCCGCTTCGAATGTTCGAATTTGGGTCGGTCTATAGGTATGAAAAGTCAGGCGTTGTTCATGGCCTAACCAGAGTGCGCGGCATGACTCAAGACGACGCTCACCTGTTCGTGACATTAGAGGACATGGAATCTGAACTAACTTCGGTATTGAATTTTGTGCTGGATCTACTTCGCGACTACGGGCTTACCGATTTCTATCTTGAGTTATCTACTCGTGATCCAGATAACGATAAGTTTGTGGGCGATGATCAGCTCTGGGAAAAAGCAACTTCCACTTTGGCCAAGGTTGCCAACGATTCAGGATTGGAGCTAGTTCCAGATCCAGGAGGAGCCGCGTTCTATGGACCTAAGATTTCTGTTCAGGCCCGCGATGCGATCGGCAGAACTTGGCAGATGTCAACAATTCAGTTGGACTTTAACTTGCCCGATCGATTCGAGATCGAGTACACCGCAAGTGACGGTCTAAAAAAGAGACCGGTAATGATTCACCGAGCCCTTTTTGGTTCGATCGAGAGATTCTTTGCTGTGCTTACCGAGCACTACGCCGGACACTTCCCACCATGGCTTGCTCCGGTCCAGGTCATGGGAATTCCGGTCGCCGATGAATTTGCCCCATATCTTTCTTCCGTTATAGGAAAACTTAAATCTCACGGGGTTAGAGCAGAGATTGATCTAGGCGATGATCGGATGCAGAAGAAGATTCGCAATCACACCAAGGACAAGATTCCATTTCAGTTAATTGCGGGTGCTGAAGATCAGCAGTCCAACTCCGTTAGCTTCCGATACCGATCAGGTGAACAGGTGAACGGGGTAGCCGTCGATGAAGCTGTTGCTCTGATTCTTGAAGCCGTTGAGTCTAAGAAGCAGGTTTAGTTGACCGGACCGGAGTTTCTGCCAGGAGTACCAGATAACTATCAAAGGCTTTGGACTCCGCATCGCTTGGTTTACATCCAAAATGGACAGCAACCCAAGAAAGACGAGTGTCCTTTTTGCCTGGCACCGCAAGGTTCTGACGAGGACGGACTCATTGTTTTTAGAGGTGATACCTGCTTTGTTTTGATGAACTTGTTCCCTTATAACTCCGGGCACATGCTTGTGTGTACCTATCGCCACGTGGCTTCTTATGAGGACACAACTCTTGAAGAAGCTGCAGAGATGGCTGCTTTGAGTAAGCGCGGAATGCAAGTTCTACGGAAAGTTTCAAGGGCTCAGGGCTTCAATTTAGGCATGAACCAGGGCGAGCTTGCTGGGGCGGGGATAGCCGAACACTTACACCAGCACATCGTTCCGCGTTGGAGTAATGACTCCAACTTCTTCCCAATAATCGCTCAAACCAAGGCGATACCAAGGCTGCTAGGCGAAGTACGAGCCGAGATCCAAAAGGCCTGGCTGGATAACTAAATGGCCATTTTGGCGGGTTAGAATATTCAAATGAACCCTTCAAAAAATGAATCAACACCCCTAGTTAAGCGCGGCCTAGCAGAAATGCTAAAAGGCGGCGTGATCATGGATGTTGTTAATGCTGAACAAGCAAAAATTGCCGAAGATGCTGGTGCTGTAGCCGTCATGGCCCTCGAGCGCGTTCCAGCCGACATTCGTGCGCAGGGCGGTGTCGCAAGAATGAGCGACCCAGAGCTTATCGAGCAGATTATTGCAACTGTTTCAATTCCAGTTATGGCGAAAGCACGTATTGGTCACTTTGTTGAAGCTCAGGTTCTAGAGTCTTTGAAGGTTGACTACATCGACGAGTCCGAGGTGCTTTCCCCAGCGGACTACGTAAACCACATTGACAAATGGAAATTTGACATTCCTTTTGTTTGTGGAGCAACTAATTTAGGAGAAGCCCTCAGAAGAATTACCGAGGGTGCCGCAATGATTCGCTCGAAGGGCGAAGCGGGTACCGGAGACGTGTCGGAGGCAACCAAGCACATCAGAACTATCCTTGGCGAGATCAACGTCCTCGCTTCGAAGACAGAGGATGAGCTTTACGTTGCGGCAAAGGAGCTTCAAGCTCCTTACGACTTAGTTAGGGAAGTAGCAAGAACTAAGAAGCTGCCTGTGGTTTTGTTTGTCGCCGGTGGCGTTGCCACTCCAGCCGACGCTGCGATGATGATGCAACTTGGTGCTGACGGAGTATTCGTTGGTTCGGGAGTTTTCAAATCGGGCGAACCTGCTAAGCGTGCCGCTGCAATCGTTAAGGCTGTTGCCGCATTCAATGACCCTGCAGTGATTGCAGAAGCTTCAAGAGGTCTCGGCGAAGCCATGGTTGGCATCAATGTGAGAGACCTTCCCGCACCTCATCGACTTTCGGAGCGCGGTTGGTAATTGCGTATCGGAGTACTAGCTCTTCAAGGTGATGTTAGAGAGCACATTGGAACGCTCGCCAAACTAGCTTGTGAAACTGTAGAGGTTCGCAAGAGCGCCGACCTCAAAAATCTGTCGGGATTGATTCTTCCAGGAGGAGAGTCAACGACAATCTCGAAGCTAATGGACATCTTTTCACTACGGGAGCCAGTTCTCAATTTTGTGCAATCAGGCAAAGCAATTTTCGGAACTTGCGCAGGCATGATCACATTGGCAAACGAGGTTTTGGATAGCGCTTCTGGTCAGCAAAGTTTGGGGTTGATGGACATTTCTGTCCGCAGAAACGCCTTTGGCTCTCAGCTTGATTCATTTGAGGAAGTCATCGATTTTGATGGGACTACTCTGAATGTCGCTTTCATCAGGGCTCCAATCGTTGAAAGAGTGGGGGAGGCCGTCCAGGTCCTCTCGAAACTTAGCGACGGGAGAGTGGTTGCCGTGAGGCAACAAAACATGTTGGCAACATCGTTTCACCCCGAGATAACCGGTGAAACCTTCGTCCACGAGTACTTTTTGAAGATGGCAAGTTCACCCCAATAGTTCTGTTTTAGAATTCATAGCGAAAGTATTCAAGGAGCAAAATGTCAGGTCATTCCAAGTGGGCCACCACCAAGCACAAAAAAGCGATCATCGACTCTCGTCGCGCCAAACTTTTTGCCAAGCTGATCAAAAACATTGAAGTCGCTACTCGAATCGGTGGCCCCGACCTAGACGGAAACCCAACGCTTTATGACGCTGTTCAAAAAGGGCGCAAGAGTTCGCTGCCTAACGACAACATCGAGCGTGCTATCAAGCGAGGATCTGGTCAGGATGCGGATTCTGTTGAGTATCAGACGATTTTTTATGAGGGATATGGTCCAAATGGAATTGCGATTCTAATCGAGTGTCTGACCGACAATAAGAATCGCGCCGCAGCTGATGTTCGATTAGCTATCAGCAGGAACGGCGGAACCATGGCTGACCCTGGAAGCGTGTCATATCTGTTTAGCCGTAAGGGTGTAATCACCATCGAGCGCTCGGATTCAGTGAGCGAAGATCAGATCCTCGAGGCCGGTTTGGAGCACGGTCTCGAAGACATCGAAACCAGAGAGTCAAGTTTTGTTCTAACAACCGACCCTTCGGCAATGGTTTCAGTTCGTTCAGCATTACAGAACGCAGGTCTGGATTATGAAAGCGCTGACGTTGAGTTCGTTCCCGCTGCTTCAATTCAAGTAGACGTTGATACTGCGCGCACAATTATCAAATTGATTGACGCACTGGAGGACTCGGATGAAGTGCAAAGCGTTTATTCAAACTTCGACATGTCCCCAGAAGTGCTAGCAGAGCTAGAAGCCTAAGCGTGACCAGAATCCTGGGAGTTGACCCCGGCCTTACTCGCTGCGGTGTTGGCGTGATTGATCTTGGCAAGTCTCGTAAGACCACATTGGTTTACGTTGGAGTGATTCAGTCGCTGAAAACCGCCGAGCTCGACACAAGAATTGGTGCGATTGGAACCGAGCTCGAGACTTTGATTTCCAAGTTCAAGCCCGATGTGATTGCAATTGAACGAGTCTTTTCGCAACAAAATCTGTCATCGGTGATGGGTACTGCCCAAGTTGCCGGGGTGGCGATCTTCTTGGCTCACAAGTACAAGATTCCAATGGCTATGCATACTCCGACTGAGGTCAAAGCTGCGGTCACTGGGTCTGGTCGTGCGGGAAAAGTGCAGGTGGGTGCGATGGTTGCGAAGCTTCTCGGTCTCGATGAGGTCCCCAAGCCAGCAGACGCCGCGGATGCTCTAGCTATCGCCATCTGTCAGGGCTACAGAGGATCAAATAGCTCCGCTAGCTACACCAAGGCACAACAGAAGTGGCACTCCGCAGTGAAATCAGCAAGAGGCAAATCCAATCGCTAGTTAGGCTAAGTTCGTGATTGCCTCAGTGTCAGGAAAAGTGTTAGCAAGCACGCTTGGCGCGGTCACCCTAGAAGTTGGCGGTGTTGGCCTACTAGTGCACACCACTAATAGAATCTCATCAACACTAGCTATTGGACAGAGCGCCACTCTCCAGACGGTGCTTGTGGTCCGCGAAGATTCTCTCACTCTCTATGGATTTTTAGAGGCCATGGAGCTTGAGACTTTCGATCTTCTTAGATCCGTAAACGGCGTCGGTCCGAAATCAGCACTTTCTATTCTGACTTCACTGTCCGTAGCGGAGATCGCCGACGCGGTTGCCAGCGAATCCGATGCGGTTTTCAGGTCAGTATCCGGGGTGGGAGTAAAGACTGCGAAGCTAATAACCCTCTCATTGGCTGGAAAGATTTCTGGTGGCTCTAGCACGTCGCCTATCTCTGGAACAGCTAGGGCAAGCGTGGAAGCACTTATCGGACTTGGTTATAGCGAGAAAGAAGCGACAATTACGGTCCGCAAGGTTTCCAGTCCGAATATGTCAGACCAGGATATTTTGAAGCTTGCACTGCAGCATCTTGCAAAGGCGGGCTCTAAGTGAACGACATCTTGAGCCCAGCTCTTTCAGAAAGTGATTTGGCATTTGAGTCTGCACTAAGACCCACAACACTTGCGGAGTTTGTCGGCCAAGATAATGTCTCAAAGCAGCTGGGTCTTCTTCTAAAAGCCGCGTCCTTACAAAATCGCGCCCCGGATCACATATTGCTTGCTGGTCCTCCAGGGTTAGGTAAAACAACCCTTGCAATGATTGTTGCTTCTGAAATTGGATCGGGCCTTCGTATCACAAGCGGTCCAACAATCCAACACGCGGGGGACCTTGCAGCAATTCTTTCATCGCTTTCAGCTGGCGAGGTTTTGTTCATTGACGAGATTCACAGAATGGCTAGACCAGCAGAGGAATTGCTTTATCTCGCTATGGAGGATTTTCGGGTCGACGTGATGGTTGGAAAAGGTGTTGGCGCATCTTCTATTTCTCTCGATTTGGAACCATTTACTCTCGTTGGTGCAACGACTAGGTCTGGGATGTTGCCGAATCCTTTGCGCGACCGTTTTGGTTACACCGCAAACCTGGAGTTTTATGGCCACGAGGATTTAGCTACAGTGCTTGTTCGTGCAGCGAAGCAGTTAGCGCTTGCAGCAGAGACT
>WLDW01000026.1 GCA_009704605.1 Actinomycetota bacterium | reverse complement strand
TTGGTCCTGGGAGAGTCTTGCAACCTCGCCATACTTGGCCTCAAAGCGGTATCCCTGAATCCAGATTGGAATCGAGATCAAAAAGAAAATTAGACCCAACAGCCAATGGAAAGTAAACAAGATTGCAAGCCCAACAATAATTGTTAGTGCGTTAGCGAATAATAGAACTACACCAAAAGAAAGCCAGCGACGAATCAGGCTCAGATCTTGGGTTGCTCTTGAAAGCAACTGGCCTGAAGGCCAGCGATCGTGGAAGCTGACAGGAAGGTCTTGCAATTTCTTGTAAAGAGTAGAGCGCAGTCCTGCCTCTACAAATGTTCCTGGGGTAAGTACCAGCCAGCGGCGAAGTAGCACCATTGCAGCTTCTAGGGTTCCCATGAGAAACACTAGAAACACAAACAGGTAAAGAGTGTCTAACGTTCCAGACCCATCAAGGTTGTCAAACAAGGAACGCAGGAATTGAGGAATTGCTAACGCGAACAAGCTGGCTGCAACTGCTGCAACAACACCGAGGATGATTCGAGGGAGAGCTTTTTTCGCGTAGGGAAAAATTCGCAACAGGGTAGCGATGGTTTTTTCTTGCTTCATGAGTCCTCGGTAATAACATGCCTTTTTGAGGCAGCCTTCTAGGATACCACCCCATAAAGAACTTCCGTGCTTGAGCTAGTGGAAGAAGTGACGTTCCCCAGTTAGATACATCGTTATTCCAGCATCAGTGGCAGCCTGAATTACCTCTTCGTCTTTAATCGATCCACCTGGTTGCACGACAGCTTTCACTCCCGCTCTGATCAGAATTGCCAATCCGTCCGCAAAGGGGAAGAAGGCGTCGCTTGCTGCGACCGAGCCCTTAACTCGGCTTCCGGCTCTGGTTACCGCTAATTCACAAGAATCCAGCCTGTTTACTTGGCCCATGCCGATACCAACTGATGCGCCGTCTCGGGCGAGCAGTATGGCATTTGATTTAACTGATCTAACCGCACGCCAGGCGAACTCTAGATCGGATCGAGTTTGATTATCTGCCTTATTTCCCGAAACTAATTTCCAGTTTTGATCAGAGAAATTCTTGAAGCTATCCGACTCTTGAACTAGAAAGCCACCAGATATTTGCTTGAGTTCTTTTGTAGGTGAGCTATAGCTTGGCGGAAGCTGCAGAACTCTTAAATTCCTTTTTGTTAGCAACAAAGATAAAGCTTCCGACTCGTATCCAGGAGCGATGATAACTTCGGTAAAAATCTCAGCTACCTGAGTAGCCATCTTCAAAGTCACAATTCGGTTTGCTGCAATCACCCCACCGAAGGCAGAAATAGAATCACAAAAGTGAGCTTTAGCGTGGGCGTCAGCGATAGCGTCATCAGAATCAGCTGAGCCAATCGCAATTCCACATGGATTAGCGTGTTTGATAATGGCAACTGCTGGTTCGTTAAAGTCAAAAGCAGCTCGCACGGCAGCGTCAGCATCAACGTAGTTGTTATAAGACATTTCTTTGCCGCCGAATTGTTTGGCCTGGGCGATACCTAACGACTTTTCTAAGCCATCAATTTTGTACAGTGCAGCTGCCTGGTGTGAATTTTCACCGTATCTCAGAACATTTGCCAACGATGCCTCTATTGTCAGATGAGGTTCGAAACCTGGGTTCTTACCTGCGTCACTAGCCGGAGAGCTGGAATCAGCTTTCCAACTATCATCAAGCGCGCCAGCCATCCAGTTAGATACAGCGGTGTCATATTTTGCGGTGTGTGTGAATGCCTGCAGCGCTAGGTGCTTGCGCTGCGCCAAAGTGGTGCCGCCGGAGGTAGTTGCCTCGATGATTTCTTTGTAGTTGGCAGGGTCCACAACAACCGCAACATTGGCATGGTTTTTGGCCGCAGCACGAACCATCGCTGGGCCACCGATGTCGATCTGGTCAATTGCTGACTCGCCGCTGGCGCCACTGGCAATTGCCTCCACAAATGGATATAGGTTCACAACCAATAGCTGGAAGGCACTCACACCAAGTTTTTCAAGCTCAGCTCTATGACCGGTTAGCCGAAGATCGGCAAGTAATCCAGCGTGAATAGCTGGATGGAGGGTCTTGACTCGGCCATCGAGAGTTTCTTGGAAGCCGGTAACCGCAGAAACTTCAGTCACTGCAATCTTGGCCGCCGAAATGGTTTTTGCAGTTGAACCGGTTGAAACAATCTCAACACCAGCTGCAGCAAGTGCCTTGGCGAGCTCTAGTAAGCCTGTTTTGTCCGAAACTGAAATCAAAGCACGTTTGATTGGAACTTTATCGAAGTGAAGGTAATCGGCTGCGGTGTATTTGCTATCCATCACTACCCTTAACCGACTTTACTTGGCTCAAGTTGCTTGCTCGCTAGAAACTTAACGGTGTCTATCAATAGCTTGTGCTCGACTAACTTGATGCGCTCATGCAAAGTATTTTCGTCATCAGCCGGTAACACGGTTACCGCCTCTTGAGCCAAAATTGGACCAGTGTCCACTCCCTCGTCGACAATATGAACTGTTGCTCCGGTTTCTCTGGCGCCAGAGGTTAACGCATCCCTTACAGCGTGGGCGCCAGGAAAATTTGGCAACAGTGCTGGATGAATGTTTATGATCCGCGGAGAGAACTTGGCAACAAAGGATTTAGGCAGTACTTTCATAAACCCCGCAAGAATAATCAGGTCAGGGTCAAGATGCGATATGTTCTCTCCGAGTTTTTCTGCCCAACTATCGCGGCTGGCAAAATGCTTTTCTTCAACTACAAAGGTTGGAACACCATATAGGTCTGCGTGCTCAAGACCTGGGGCCGGTTTATCGGATCCAACAGCCAACACTTTGGCTGGAAATAGTGGGTTCTTTGTTGCTTGCAACAGCGCCAACAGGTTTGATCCTGAGCCAGAGATCAAAACAACAACTGAAAGCATGGGGTTAGCCTACCTTTTTAGAGATACCCGGCTTGTCCGCTACTGGCCTAGCGCTATAAAAAGCAGCCAGAGTGGAAACCACTCCGACCTCTACGAAGACAACAAAAGCCAATACCAATGGAGAGACACCCACCTGAGATAGCCTTCCGGGCCCAGCGCTTCCCGAGGCAATCAAGGCAAGTATGCCCATTTGAGAAGCTGTCACAAAAGCAATAGAGAGACCAAGCGAGAGAGCTGCGGTCCAGGATTTTGCAAACTCGAACCGGATTTCATCGGCTGATTTTCTAATCGAGAGTGTTGCAATAAATGCTGCAAGCAATACAACGGCTATAGAAACCATTCCAAATTCCAACTGTCCAACCGGCAGAGCACCAAGAATTGGAATCGCTGGAAGTGGCCCAACTTGAGATCCAAGAGGAGAAATAAGTGAACCTGCTCCAATTGAAAAACCAACTCCGGTAAGCCAGGCAGCCCCGTAGATTACCAAGTTTGGTATCAGAGCTAATTGACCAAGAGTTATAACTACTGCACCCAAAACGCTTACCTGAACACTCTCATAGAGCCTCGTGATATCTATCCAGCTAATGGCAATTAGCACGGCGATGGTAAATGCCGAGATCATCAACAGCATCACCGTAATAGCGGATCCTGCCCTAAACGCCGGTCCAAGTATTGATCGAACGCTCCAGTGAAGTCTTAAGCGAAAAGAGTTAAGTGCCTGACGGATGCGATCGCGCTCCGGCGCCTGGTCCAGAATGTCTCCTTCAAAAATCTCATCCGGCTGACCAAACAAAGACCCTAGTACTTGAAAATACAAAAACAGAATTGTCGGGAAGAAAACACCTTGCCAAGCAATTGGATAAATAGTGCTGTCATAGGCTGCCGTGCTGATACCCAGCGCCGCAACTCCGTAAACAAATCCGCCACCGAGCCAACCTGGCCAAAGCGATCTCGCCGCAATAAACCTCTTGCCAGCGTTATAAAAAGAGCGAGCCAACAAAATTGTCATTCCCAGTGGAAGTAGTGTCACAACAAATGCCGGCACCAATAGACCCAGCAGTTCACCCTCAGGAACAACTAATCCCGTGCCGTGAGAAAGTAGCCAGAAATCGGCAGCGGCCCTAAAGGCCACCAGCCATTCAACATCGGGGTTATTTTCTAAAAACCAAACCAGAGTTAGCGGTACAAGCAGAAGACTCAAGCTAATTGCCACCAGTATCGCGGCTTCTAGAGCTGCGATAAAGAAGGTCTGTCTTTTATTCACGGCTTACAAGATCTCTAAAGAGAGCCAATTACCTCGCGCATTAGCGCGGCAGTCTCGCTAGGAGTTTTTCCAACTTTGACTCCAACTGCTTCGAAAGCTTCTTTCTTGGCCTGAGCAGTTCCTGCACTTCCCGAAACAATCGCCCCGGCGTGACCCATGGTTTTACCTTCAGGAGCGGTGAATCCAGCGACATAAGCGACCACTGGCTTAGTGACATTGTGCTTAATGTATTCGGCAGCCTTTTCTTCCGAGTCGCCACCAATTTCACCAATAAGAACAATCGCCTTAGTTTCTGGATCATTCTGGAATGCTTCTAGGGCATCGATGTGTGTGGTTCCAACTATCGGGTCGCCACCAATTCCAATCGCGGTTGACATCCCGATATCTCTTAGCTCAAACATCATTTGGTAAGTAAGAGTTCCTGACTTGGAGACCAAACCAATTGGTCCACTTCCTGTGATATCCGAAGGCGTGATTCCAGCGTTTGATTTTCCAGGACTAATGATCCCTGGGCAGTTTGGGCCAATCATGCGAGTTTTTAGACCCTTGGAGACATTGTGTGCCCAGGCTTCTGCGGAGTCGTGAACTGGGATTCCCTCAGTGATAACAACTGCGAGTGCAATCTGCGCATCGATGGCTTCAAACATTGCAGCTTTTGCAAAAGCAGGTGGAACGAAGATAACGCTAACGTTGGCTCCGGTTTTGCTCATGGCTTCCGAAACTGTTCCAAAAACAGGAAGTGACTTTCCGTCGACGTCTACAGATTCGCCAGCCTTGCGAGGATTCACTCCACCAACAATGTTTGAGCCGCCAGCTAGCATTCTGCGGGTGTGCTTCATACCCTCAGATCCAGTCATACCCTGGACGATGATTTTTGAGTTTTCGTTTAGAAAAATTGCCATCTAAATTCTTACTTCCCTTACTTGCTAGCTAGCTCGGCTGCTTTATCGGCAGCCTCGTCCATGGTTTCAACTACTGTCACAAGCGGGTGATTAGCATCCGCCAGAATTTTTCTACCCTCGTTTACGTTGTTGCCATCAAGCCGAACAACGAGAGGTTTGGAAGCCTTGGAGCCAAGCGTGTCTAGGGCTCCGACAATTCCGTTAGCAACCGCGTCACAAGCTGTGATGCCACCAAAGACGTTCACAAAAACACTTTTTACCTGTGGGTCGTTCAAGATAACATCCAGTCCGGCAGCCATAACTTCAGCCGAGGCTCCTCCTCCGATGTCCAGGAAGTTGGCTGGTTTCACTCCGCCGTGGCGAGCTCCCGCGTAGGCAACGACATCCAAGGTCGACATGACAAGGCCCGCACCGTTACCAATAATTCCCACTTCACCGTCTAATTTGACGTAATTCAGATCCATCTGCTTTGCCTTGGCCTCTAGAGGGTCTAGCTCGTCACGTTCCATTTGCTCGCGCTCGTGACGAAACTCAGCGTTGTCATCCAAAGTCACTTTTCCGTCTAAGGCGATAACTTCACCGTCTTCAGTCAAGACCAGTGGGTTCACTTCAACCAAAGTGGTGTCTTCTTTTTTGAATACCTCGTAAAGCTTTACAAATACCGGAGCAACTTTTGCAGCAAGCTCATCATCGAAGCCACCTAGTTTGGCAATTTCTAGAGCTTTGGCTAGATCAATTCCTTTGACTGCGTCAATTGGAACCTTGGCGAGCGCCTCTGGTCTTTCCTCAGCCAGCTGTTCAATATCCATTCCGCCCTCGACCGAGCAAAGTGCCAGGAAAGTTCGGTTGGATCTATCAAGTAGGACTGAAAAATAAAATTCTTTGGCGATTTTCGCACCCTCGGCGATCATTACTCTTTTTACAACGTGCCCCTTGATATCAAGTCCAAGAATCTTTTCAGCAGCTTGTCTAGCTTCTTCGGGTGAGTGCGCAACCTTGACGCCGCCGGCTTTGCCGCGACCTCCGATTTTTACCTGAGCTTTGACAACCACGGTGCCACCGATTTGTTCGGCGGCTTTCTGGGCTTGCTCTGGAGTGTCGGCGATAAGCCCCTTTAGAACTGGAACATTGTATTTCTCGAAAATATCGCGCGCTTGATACTCAAATAAATCCAACTTAGAACTCTTTTCAGATTAATCAAATGGCCAATGGCCCAAACCCCAAGTTTAGAGCTTTTCGATGGGAGCTATCTTTACCACGAGTGATTTGGTGGCACCGGAATCGAAATTCACCTGGGCTACCTGCCTAGCTCCCTCACCTCTTAGTTCAGTAACTACCCCTTGGCCATAATCCAGGTGCTGGATTCGATCACCAATTTCTAGCTGAAGCGAGCCGTTATCCCGCACCTGCGTTATGGCTCCGGCAATCTCAGTTCTGGCCTTGGGTGGTGACGCACTCGGAGCCATACCTCGATAGCCTCCAGTTATCGTTCCCGCCGAGGCTCTAGTGGCACCTTCGGATTGAATGAGCTCTATCGGGATATCTCCCAGGAAACTACTTGGCAGGAAAGCAGTAGTTGAACCAAACAGAGTTCGCTGCAAGGCAGAGCTTAGATAAAGCTTCTGCTTGGCCCGAGTCATGCCCACATATAGAAGTCTTCTCTCCTCAGCGACTCCCCCAGGCTCATCAAAGGATCGAACATGCGGCAAAGTTCCTTGCTCCAGACCTACCAAGAAAATCACGTCATACTCCAAACCCTTGGCGGTGTGAAGAGTCATCAAGGAAATGCTTCCCGAGTCATCGTCAATCTCATCTGCGGCCGCAGCAAGAGCTATGTCCGCGAGATACTCTGCGATTGTTGCCTCTGGGTACTGTCTTTGGTATTCAGAGACCTGTCCAATAAGAGCGTCTAAGTTATCGAGCCTGGCTTCGTCTTGCGGGTCACGACTGTCTTCCAGATTCGCACGGTAGCCAGAAAGATTTAGTGCAGCAGACAAGACATCGGCAATCTTCGTCTCAACGCTCATAGCATCCAGATCATTCAGTAGATTTGAAAAACTGTTGAGGGCCGCTGTAAGCTTTGGCCCCAAACTGAGTGAATCAGTTTTCAAAAGTGCTTGTCGAAATGAACTTTCATCTCTTCTGGCAAGCTCAGCAATTTTCAATTCAGTTTTCTCACCGATTCCCCTAGATGGCTCGTTAAGGATTCTTCTGACCGCTTCGTCGTTTCGAGGGTTTGCAATTGCAGTTAGGTAGGCAAGCGCGTCTTTTATTTCCTTGCGCTCGTAGAACTTCAGTCCTCCGATAACCATGTATGGAACTCGCTGGCTTTTTAGCTCAGCTTCCAAAGATGGGGAGAGTGCGTTAGTTCGATAAAGCACCGCCATGTCTCGATACGCAGTTCCTTGTTTGCGTAAGTCTTGAATCTGATCGACGATGTAAGCGGCTTCGCCTCTTTCATCTAAGCCGGTAAAAGAGACGATTTTTTCGCCATCTCCAGCATCGCTCCAGAGGTTCTTTTCTGGGCGATCAAAGTTCTTGGAAATAACGGCATTAGCTGCAGAAAGAATGTTCTGAGTCGAACGATAGTTTTGCTCCAGCAGAATGGTTTTCGACCCAGGAAAGTCCTTGGCAAACTCAGCGATATTTCGCATATCAGCGCCTCGGAAGGCATATATCGACTGGTCCGAATCTCCCACCACGGTGATAGCTGATGGCCCGGCAAGCTCTCCCGTATTAGGGTCGGGCTCGTTATGCAGGTCAGCTATTGGCTTGGTGAGCTCTCGAATCAAAGAGTATTGGGCGTGGTTGGTGTCTTGGTATTCGTCAATCAGGATGTGCCTGAAGCGCCTTTGATACTGAGCTGCGATGTCTGGAAAAGATCGAAACAGATAAACGGTCTCGGCAATAAGGTCATCAAAATCAAAGGCGTTGTTTTTGCGAAGGGCTGCCTGGTACTGAGAGAAGATTTCAGCTATTGCTCTATCTTTAGGGTTTGAGGAGTCAATCAAAGAATAGAAGTCATCAGCGTCTTTGAGTTCGTTCTTGGCGTTGGATATTCTTGCAGCAACTGTTTGTGGCTTGAGGCCTTCGATGTCACTTCCTGATTCGCGAATCAACCGCTTGATTAAGGCTTTGGTGTCTCCGGTGTCATAGACAGAAAAATTAGAATCGTGACCAAGTCTGCTGGCTTCTCTGCGAAGAATTTGCAGACAAGCGGAGTGAAAAGTCTTGATCCACATGCCATCTGCGACATTGCCAAGTAGCGAGTGAACTCGCTCCTTCATTTCATTGGCAGCTTTATTGGTAAAGGTGATGGCAAGAATTTGCGATGGCCACGCTTCTTTATTTGCAAGAAGATGAGCTATCCGGTGGGTTAGAACTTTGGTTTTTCCAGAGCCTGCTCCAGCAACAATTAGTAGTGCTGGTCCGCGGTCTGTGACAGCCGCCACCTGCTGAGCATTGAGACCCTCGAGCAGATTTAGATTCATGACCGCCTAAGCCTAAGCCAGACCATCGACAATTTGACGAAGCAGGTCTGGCTGATCAACGAAGATGCCCTCCAGACCAGATTCGGCTACCTTACCAAAGTACTCATCGACACTTGCGGTTGCGTCTTCTGCTCGGAGGGTCCAGCCATAAATCATCAACCCAGCAGCTTTCGCCTCATCAATTAGGCCGTTATCAATGGTGTGATTTCCGCTTGAATCTAGGTCTAAAGCCAGCGCTAGATCTACGCTGATGCCATCAAAACGCGCGGCCAGTGATTCCAGATAGTCACGAGACATGCGAGTTGAACCCTGAGGTAGGCGGTCGACCTCAGTCAAAAAGACATACTTCTTATCTGGCCCACAGGCATCTTTGAGATGTTCCAGCATCTGCTCGTCAAAAGTCTCGATAACAATCGAGATTCCGCGCTTTTTCCAATCTGAGCTTTCTAGCTTGCTGGCAAGGATTGTGGCCATGTTGATGCCATTTTTCATAAAGTACATGCCGTGCTTTATTTCAATAACAAGAGTCTTTTCG
>WLDW01000025.1 GCA_009704605.1 Actinomycetota bacterium | reverse complement strand
GAACCATGAGAGTTACCATGAAAGATGGGATCTCGGCTATTTCTTTAACGCTCTCGACCATTAGTACTTACGCTCCATAGCTGGGTAGTTGGTAACAACAACTGGCTTCCAATCAACCCGGATGTCTTCCCCAGGCTTGGTTGGAACAACCTTGGTTTTGTATGCCATGGAGTGAACCATGAAATCTTCATCGTTTCTGGTCTCATAATCCTCACGGAAGTGACCACCGCGGCTTTCCCTGCGCTCGCGAGCGGTCATAACCAAAACCTCAGCAAGATCGAACAAGAATCCAAGTTCGATAGCTTCCAGTAGGTCAGTGTTGAATCGCTTGCCGCGGTCTTGAACTGCGATGTTTTCGTAACGCTTTCTAAGCTCAGTTATCTTATCCAGTGCCTCATTGAGAGAATCTTCGGTGCGGTAAACCTGGGCGTTTTTGTCCATGGTTTCCTGCAGCTCTTTCCTTAGAACCGCAATCTTCTCGGTACCAGTTGAGTTACGGGTAACTGAAAGCAAGATCTCAACCTGGGCTGTCGCGTTTTCAGGAACTGGAACAAAGTCAGCATCCTTGGCGTATTCAACCGCATAGATTCCAGCGCGCTTACCAAATACGTTGATGTCTAGTAGCGAGTTGGTACCTAGGCGGTTAGCACCGTGGACCGAAACGCACGCACACTCACCAGCGGCGTAAAGACCCGGCACCACAGTGTCGTTGTCGCGAAGCACTTCGGTTTTGACGTTAGTTGGAATACCACCCATCGCGTAATGTGCAGTTGGGAAAACAGGAACTGGTTCGGTGTAAGGCTCAACACCGAGATAGGTTCTTGCAAACTCAGTAATGTCTGGAAGCTTGGCGTCGATTACCTCTGGCGGCAAGTGAGTTAGGTCTAGCAAAACGTAATCCTTGTTGGGACCCGCGCCTCTTCCCTCACGAACCTCGTTAGCCATCGCTCTTGCAACCATGTCTCTTGGAGCTAGGTCTTTAATGGTCGGCGCGTAACGCTCCATGAATCTTTCGCCCGATGCATTTCGCAAAATCGCACCCTCACCGCGGGCTGCCTCGGAAAGCAAAATGCCAAGACCTGCCAAACCGGTTGGGTGGAATTGGTAGAACTCCATGTCTTCTAGTGGAAGACCCTTGCGCCAGATGATTCCAACGCCGTCACCAGTGAGGGTGTGAGCATTAGATGTTGTCTTGAAGATTTTTCCAAAACCACCGGTTGCAAAAACAATCGACTTGCCCTGGAACACGTGCAGATCCCCAGTAGCTAGTTCGTAGGCAACAACAGCTGCTGGACGCTCCACGCCATCGACCTCGTTCATCACTAGGTCAAGAACGTAGAACTCGTTGAAAAACTCGATGCCGAGCTTGACGCAGTTTTGGTAGAGGGTCTGCAAAATCATGTGACCGGTGCGGTCGGCTGCGTAGCAAGACCTTCTTACCGGTGCTTTACCGTGATCTCTGGTGTGACCACCAAAGCGTCGCTGGTCAATCTTGCCATCTGGGGTTCTATTAAATGGCAGTCCCATGTTCTCTAAATCGATAACGGCCTGGACGGATTCTTTTGCAAGAATCTCAGCTGCGTCTTGATCAACTAGGTAGTCGCCACCTTTTACGGTGTCGAAGGTGTGCCACTCCCAGCTGTCTTCCTCAACGTTGGCAAGAGCTGCTGCCATTCCACCCTGCGCTGCACCGGTGTGTGAGCGGGTAGGAAAAAGTTTTGAGATAACTGCGGTGCTAGCGTGAGGACCTGCTTCAATGGCAGCGCGCATTCCTGCACCACCAGCACCAACGATTACTACATCGTGTTTGTGGAAGTGAGTCTTTGTTGCGGTTTCGCTAGCGGGCAATTACTAGATCCTTACTGAGCTGGGCAGAACGATGGCAGCGCTTCTAGTGAAGCGCCGATAGGGCATGGATCGAAAGTGAAGATAACTAAAGTGCCCAAGGTAACCAACGCTGCACAAACACCCCAGAGAGTAAACACCAGGGTTTTTCTGACACCTTCTCTTTCGGTGTAATCGTTGACGATTGTTCTCATGCCGTTGGTTCCGTGGATCATGGCAAGCCAGAGCATTGCTAGATCCCACCACTGCCAGAATGGGTCGGCCCATTTACCAGCTACGAAAGCAAAGTTGATCGCCTTGATTCCACCTTCTGGAACAACCAGGTTGGAGATCAAGTGAACAAGGATAAGAACTACTAGCGCCGCACCGGAAACACGCATGTAAATCCAGCCATACTTTTCCCAGTTGGCTTGCTTTTTTGACCTAGGAGAGTTCGGGGTCTCGATAACTACTGACATAATCTCCTCCTATCCGAATACGTGCATCAAGTGACGGGGGGCAAAGGCAGCAAACAAGACAAATGCGGCGCCAACTACAACCCAGAACATCACGTTCTGGTACTTGGCACCCTTGCTCCAGAAGTCAATTAGAGCAATGCGAATTCCATTGAAGCCGTGGTACAAAATCGCCGCTACCAAACCAAGCTCAGACACCCCAATAAGAGGTGTCTGGTATGTGGCGATTACTACGTTGTAGGCCTCCGGCGCTACCCTTACTAAAGCGGTATCTAGAACGTGCACCAAAAGGAAGAAGAAGATAGCAACACCGGTAATTCGGTGCAGCACCCAGGACCACATACCCACTTTTCCGCGGTATAAAGTGCCTGCAGGCATTGTTGGCAAGTATGTCTCCTATGAAACGAGATGGGCTTTGGCTTAAATTCTAACCCCGAAACAATCTTCCCTATGCTCATGCGCCCAAGGTGAGCTAGGGTTTTTCTTGTTATGGCAAATCCAAGAAAGCCTAAAGATCGCTTCCACGCAGTTATTCCTGCCGGGGGAGTTGGATCTAGACTTTGGCCACTTTCCAGAGCTTCCGCTCCTAAATTCCTTCACGACCTAACCGGCTCAGGTCAAACTTTGCTTCAGGACACTTGGGACCGAATAAAACCTCTAGCAACAGCTTCCAGAACCATGATTGTCACAGGCGAGGCTCACGAGCAGGCCGTTATGACCCAGATTCCAGAGCTTGATCCCAAGAACCTGGTTATTGAAGCAAGCCCCAAGGACTCGACAGTAGCCATCGCGCTCGCAGCAGCTATTTTGGCCAAAAGAGAGCCGGATGTAATCATCGGAGCCTTCGCCGCCGATCACGTGATCACAGACAGCAAGGCATTCCAAGATGCGGTGAACCAGGCCATCGAGCTAGCTGCCCACGATCGAATCGTAGTAATAGGTATAACCCCCACCGAACCATCGGTTGGCTTTGGATACATCAAATCAGGTGACCCAATCAAGATGGCTGGAGCACCTTCAGCCCTAGAGGTTGAAAAGTTCGTCGAGAAGCCAAAGTTTGAAAGAGCCAAAAAATACGTCGAGTCAGGCAAGTATCTTTGGAACGCTGGAATGTTCATTGCCCCAGCCGCATTATTGTTGCGTCAGCTTGCCAAGAGCGAACCCGAGCTTCATGCCGCAATTTTGGAACTAGCGGCTGCCTGGGACACCGACAAAAAAGATGCCACTATTGCCAAGCTATGGCCAGGACTAAAAAAGGTCGCAATCGATTACTCGATTGCCGAACCAGCCGCTGAAGCAGGACTCGTTGGTTTGATCCCCGGAAAGTTCAGTTGGCATGATGTTGGGGACTTTGCGGCTATCGCCGAATTGCAATCTCAGGGCAGGAAAAACAACCTTGCCGTCCTTGGCGCAGCCAGGGTTTTATCTGATGACTCGAGCGGCATCTTGGTTAGCGAAACCAATCGCATGATTGCCATCATTGGACTCGAGGACGTAATTATTGTGGACACCCCGGATGCGCTTTTGGTAACCAATAAGGCAAACGCCCAAAAGGTTAAAGCTTTGGTTGACTCTTTGAAGGCAACCGGCCATGACGAGATTCTCTAAACTCAGCCCATTTGTATCAATTTCATCTCGAAACGATATAGCCTCGGCGTTGCGGTAATTTACCCCCTGTTTGGGCGGTTATTCTTGTCCCATACCGCGAGCTGTGAACGCCATGGCTCGTACCCAAATAGGAGGAACTAAGTGAAGCTAATTTCACGCTCAAGTGCTGCTAAGGCACTTACGCTAGCTGCTGTTTCAGCACTAGTACTTTCTGGTTGCGCAGCTGCACCAGAAGAAACTACAGATGCAGCAGCAGTTGATTTTCTTGCATGTGCAGTTTCTGACGAAGGAAACTGGAACGACAAGTCCTTCAACGAAGCTGTTTACACAGGTCTACTCCAGGCAGAAGCTGAACTAGGAGTAACAATCAATGCTCTTGAGTCTGCAACACCTGAAGACTTCGAGCCAAACCTACAGGCAAGCGTTGACGCAGGTTGCGACATCATCATCGGTGTTGGATTTGCTCTAGGAGATGCAATCACCAAGATCTCTGCTGAGAACCCAGACCTACACTTTGCTTTGGTTGACTCAACTTCTGAGAGCACCAACGTAAAGCCATTGCTATTCGAAACTGCTGAGGCAGGCTTCCTAGCAGGTTACGCTTCGGCTGACTACTCAACCTCCAAGACAATCGGTACCTACGGAGGACTTCCTTTCCCTTCAGTTACTGACTTCATGACCGGTTACTACTACGGTGCAATGCAGTGGGGTATCGACAACGACACCGAAGTTACTGTTCTAGGTTGGGACCCAATGGCTCCAGACAATGGTGACTTCATGAACGGATTCGCTCCGAACAACCCAGAGGGTCTAGCAATTGCAAAGACTCAGCTACAGGCTGGTGCAGATGTTCTATTGCCAGTTGGTGGAAACCAGTTCACTGCTGCTCAGTCCGCAATTGATGAGTTGAACCCTGATGCAGTTATGTTGGGTGTAGACGTTGACATTGCTGCTGGTAACCCAGATCTAGCGCCATACATCTTCACATCCATTGAGAAGAGAATGACCATCGCTACATTCGACGTAATCAAGGCTCTAGTTGATGGTGCTGCATTCGATGCAACTCCATACGTTGGAACTCTTGCTAACAAGGGTGTTGCAATCACTGCATTCACTGACTTCGCTTCAAAGGTAAGCTCGGGCCTAGCAGACAAGCTAGCGGAACTTGAGGCTGGAATCATTGATGGCACCTACAAGCCAAAGGGCTAGTAGCTAAATCACTGTTGAAGACCGGATGCTCCTTTTGGGGCATCCGGTCTTCAATTTTTTATGTGGCAGAATAAAGTCTGAACAAAACAATTTGCACATAGGAGTGCTTGATGAGACTAGAGCTGAAGGGGATCACCAAGCGCTTTGGTGCCCTCGTAGCTAATGACTCAATCGACCTTGTAGTTGAGTCTGGAGAAATCCACAGCTTGCTCGGTGAAAACGGCGCTGGTAAATCAACCCTTATGAATGTGCTCTACGGTCTGTATCAAGCTGACGAAGGTCAGATTCTCCTGGATGGCAAAGTTGCAAAATTCTCAGGCCCCGGAGACGCAATGGCGGCGGGCATCGGCATGGTCCACCAACACTTTATGCTCATCCCCGTTTTCACAGTGGCTGAAAATGTTGCGCTAGGGCATGAGCCAACCAACAAGCTTGGAGTTCTAGATCTGGACGCTGCAAGAGCACTCGTAAAAAAGATTTCTGATCGATTTGGATTCGATGTTGATCCCGACGCTCTGGTTGAGGATTTGCCAGTAGGTGTTCAGCAGAGAGTCGAGATCATTAAGTCTCTGGCTCGCGACGCCAAAGTACTAGTACTAGATGAGCCGACAGCTGTTTTGACTCCCCAAGAAACTGACGAGCTAATGGAAATTATGCGTGGCCTAGCCAAATCGGGAACTTCGATAGTCTTCATCACTCACAAACTGCGAGAAGTAAAAGCGGTGGCAGACAAGATAACCGTTATTCGACAGGGTCGCGTTGTTGGAGAAGCCAAACCTAGCGCTGAGACAAAAGAACTTGCCAGCATGATGGTTGGTCGCGATGTTGGACTTACTGTCGAAAAGAAGTCTGCCGCGCCTGGCAAAGTGGTGCTGAATGTTCAAGATTTGTCAGTTCTGGATGATCGCGAACAGCGGGCGGTTGATCACGTAAGTTTTGAAGTCAGGGCTGGCGAGATACTAGCTATCGCTGGCGTCCAGGGAAACGGCCAAACAGAACTGGCCGAGGCAATATTGGGCCTTCGAGGGCTGCACTCTTCCGCCGGAGATATTTCAATTTCAGGGTCAAGCGTTCGAGGAAAGTCGGTTAGAACAATTCTTGAAAAGGGTGTCGGCTACGTTCCAGAAGATCGGCAAAAAAACGGACTCATTTCAGAGTTTTCAATAGCTGAAAACCTTATGCTCAACGGCTCTTTCACAAAGCCATTTGCCAAGGGGTTGGGAATTGCGTTTGCCACCAGAAACAAAATAGCCGATGAACTAGTCAAAGAATTTGATGTTAGGACAACTTCCGCACAGAGCGCTGCCGGAAAACTTTCCGGAGGTAACCAGCAAAAGGTTGTTCTGGCCAGGGAGCTTTCTCGGGAAGTGGAGTTGTTAGTTGTTTCTCAGCCAACTCGTGGAGTGGATGTTGGCTCTGTCGAATTCATTCACGAACGCCTGGTTGAAGAAAGAAACAGCGGTAAAGCAGTACTTCTTATCTCTACGGAACTGGATGAAGTTATGGCACTCGCCGATCGAATTGCCGTTATGTATCGAGGCAAAATTGTCGGAATTGTTGATGCCAATACCGATAGAGCAAAGCTTGGTCAGATGATGGCGGGTGTAGCGGCATGAGTGAGACTACAAGAAAAGAACCAATCAACTGGAACGCAGCACTGAAGGAAATCCTCTCAGGTGGAGTAACCCGAACAGTAATGTCTGTAATTCTGGGATTCGCAGTTGGTGCGTTTTTCATGATCATTTCAAACAAAGAATTTCTCCAGAGCATGGGCTATTTTTTCGCAGACCCATTAGCTAGCTTGCGTGCAGCAGGAGATGTTGTTGGCGCAGGCTACGGGGCGTTGTTTAAGGGTTCAATTTACAACGCTAGCGCTGCAACCTTTGACGGCGCAATTAGACCCCTAACTGAAACGTTAAGGCTTGCGAGTCCACTTATTGCGGCAGGACTTGGTATCGGACTTGGTTTCCGAGTTGGTCTATTCAACATTGGTGGAACCGGCCAACTAGTTTCTGGTCTAATCTGGGCCACCTTCGTCGCAACTCGAATAGAGCTTCCTCCAGTCATTCACTTCATCGTTGCTATAGCCACTGCAATAGTTGGCTCAGCGATTGTAGGTGCGTTCGTAGGTTTTCTTAGAGCGCGCACAGGGGCTAATGAAGTAATCACCACGATTATGTTGAATTACATAATCATTAGCTTCTTCAACTTTTTGCTTTTGGATAACAACTTGCTGCAAGGCGCCACGGCTGGTGGGCACACCAAGTCTGATCCTGCTTTCGAAACTGCAAAACTTCCGGGATTACTGGGTGAGAATTTTGCGCTCAACCTAGGATTTGTCTTGTCCATTGTGGCGGTAGTTGTTTACTGGTGGCTCATGGAGAGATCAACAATTGGATTTAGGCTCCGAGCTGTTGGGTTCAATGCATCGGCTGCAAAAACCGCAGGCATCAACGTCGAGGGAACCTACATTCTTGCCCTGGGCCTATCGGCTGCATTTGTTGGAATAGCCGCTGCCAATCAAGCTCTATCTTCAACCGGTGGTGTCACACCAACCACCCACGCTGGTATTGGTTTTGATGCCATAACCGTTGCTCTCCTTGGTGGATCAACAGCTTCGGGTGTTCTACTGGCCGGACTACTGTTCGGTGCTTTCAAAGCTGGATCATCGGCTATTCAGATTGAAGGAATTTCTCCTGACGTGCTCGGCATCGTGCAAGGCGCAATTGTTTTGTTTATTGCTGCCCCACCTTTGATTAGGGCAATCTTCCGTCTTCCGCCGCCGCAGACTACGACGATGCTGAGTGCTTTAAAGTCGAAGTTTTTTAGTCGAGGAGGAAAATAATGGCCACTGAGACTAAAAAGGAAGTTCGCGAGTCCTGGAAGACACCAAGTGTCATGGGCTCCATAGCCGCAGTAATTTTGATTTTCTTTGGAATCCTCGGTAAACCTGAAATTGTTTCGTTTGAACTAACTGGGGTTAGGGAAGCGATCCAGCTGCCTTACCTGGACATTTCTTCCAGTCTCTTGGGAACTGTTGCGGGGATTATCTTGCTCGCCATTACTGGATATGTGGCATGGCAGGTTAGCAGAAACATCCGCGCATCGATTTGGTTCTCGCTTCTCTTTGGTGCTATTGCTTTGGTTGCGCTTTTAGGTTGGCTTGCCGCAGGCTCTGTGGTTCCAGTGGCTTTCATATTGGGATCAGCCTTGGTCTTGGCCGTCCCGATCATTCTTGGCGCAATGGCCGGAGTGATGAGTGAGCGCGTCGGAGTTGTGAACATTGCAATTGAGGGTCAGCTGCTAACTGGGGCTTTTGTTGCATCCGTGGTCGGCACCCTTACTGAAAATCAAATTGTCGGCATTATCGCCGCTATGTTTACCGCAGCTCTGTTTTCAGCTGTGTTGGCAGTATTTGCAGTGCGCTTTTTAGCTCAGCAAATCATTGTCGGTGTAGTTCTAAACGTGCTAGCGATTGGAATAACAAACTTCCTGTACCAGCAGTGGGTAACTGAGGATGAGTCCGCGACCAATAGCCCAGGCACTCTCCCAATCATTCACATCCCGTTCCTTGGAGATATTCCAGTGATCGGACCAGTTCTGTTTCAGAACCGAATCACAGTGTTTCTTGCCATTGGAATCGTTATCGTTTTGTGGTTTGTGCTTTTCAAGACCAAATTGGGTCTGCGAGCCAGAGCCGTTGGAGAGAACCCTTTGGCTGCAGACACAGTTGGCATAAACGTCTCTCGAACAAGATTCTGGTGGGTAACACTTGGCGGGCTTTTGGCTGGTCTTGGAGGCGCAGCGCTAACCGTTGGAAGCTCAGGATCATTCGGGCGTGAGATGTCCGGCGGATTAGGATTTATCGCTTTGGCCGTTGTGATCTTGGGACGCTGGCACCCAGGATATGCCACGGCAGCAGCGCTACTATTTGGCTTCTCTATTATTTTGAGAATCTGGGCTCACCAAGTTAGCCCAGGAATTCCGACTCACTTCCTCACCATGGTCCCTTATCTTGTAACACTAATTGCTGTAGTTGGATTCGTTGGTCGATCTAGACCACCGGCCGCTGACGGCATTCCGTATGTGAAGGGTTAGAAGATGCAAATCGACTGGGAGCTACTTCGCAAGGAAGCTATTGCAGCAATGCAGAATGCCT
>WLDW01000024.1 GCA_009704605.1 Actinomycetota bacterium | reverse complement strand
TCCGCCGAAACCTTGCGGCTATCAGATTTACTTATTGATGCCAGGAATGCGGTAGGTGAACTTGAGATGGAACTAGGTAGAGCTGAGGCTGATCTTGAACTAGTTGCTAATCGAATTTCTAAAGATAACAAGCAACTTTCTTCAACCAGTTCTGCAAAAGACGCTCAGGGAATAGAGCACGAGCTTGTAACTTTAGGCACCAGAAAAAGCGAACTTGAAGACGCTCAGCTTCAGATAATGGAGCTTTTGGAAGCCGCCCAGCAAGCTCACGAAAAGCTAAAGCAAGAAAAACAAGCGGCTGACGAAACCCTGGCCGCTTTGCAGGGGAGAATTTCCTCGGAGCTGGCCGATCTTGGAGCGCAGGGTGAGAAAATTCAGGCCGAGCGTAAAAGCGTTCTTGCCGCAATTGACCAAGGGCTTGCCGCGGCCTACGAGCGAAAATACAGCCGCGGGGTTGCGGTTGGAAGATTGACGGGCAGAGACTGCGGGGCTTGCAGACTCTCCATAACCGCAACAAGCTTTGAAGAGCTCATGGCCCTACCTCAAGAAGAACTAGCCGAATGCCCAAACTGCCAAGCCTTCCTGGTGCGCTCATGAAGCTAATCATTGAAGCCGATGGTGGCTCAAGGGGAAATCCTGGATTGAGCGGTGCCGGAGCGGTCGTTATCGACGCGGCAAGCGGCAACATTCTCCGAGAGATATCCGAAGCGGTAGGAATAGCAACCAATAACGTTGCTGAATATTCAGCGGTTATCTTTGCCCTTGAGGTAGCGTTCGAGATAGACCCAGCGGCAGAGATTGTGGTTCGGATGGACTCCAAACTTGTTGTTGAGCAGATGAGTGGTGGTTGGAAGATAAAGCACCCCGACATGCTTTCGCTAGGAGCAAGAGTTCAACAGCTGATTTCGGGCAAGAATGTTGAGTTCGTGTGGATTCCGAGAGAGCAAAATGTTTTGGCTGACGCACTAGCCAACAAGGCTATGGATGGTGAACCAGCGCCAACTGCTGCCGCAGGCGAGTTCAATCATGTTGCTCCCTCATCTATACGTGCCCCACAATCTGCTGTTACCGAAGCCACCACTTTGATAATGGTCAGACACGGTAGAACACCACTTACCGAATCAAGGAAAATCTCCGGAGGGGACGGTGAGAACCCAGATCTTTCCGAGCTTGGCAACAAAGACGCTGCCGAGGTTGCTCTTGAGCTTGCCAGAGTCGGAAGCTCAGGAGCGTTTAGCTTCCTAGCCAAGCCAGTTGTGGTCATTCATTCGCCCGTTAAACGCGCAGCCCAAACTGCTAGCAAGATTTCTCAGAAGCTAGGCGCTGAACTAGTTGAGCTGGCCGATCTAAGAGAAATTGGCTTTGGCGACTGGGATGGTCTAACCAACGAGGAGTTATTCGTTGGCCACGAGAGCCAGTATCAGGCTTGGCGAGGTTCTTACGATGTTGCGCCTCCGAACGGGGAATCACTCAAAGACTTTGATGTTCGGGTAAATCGAAGCCTAGATTTCATACTTGATAAGTTCGCTGGTAAAACCGTGGTTGTAGTGGCTCACGTGATGCCAATTAGGGGACTGCTTCGAATTGCTAACGATGCCTCGGTTGCTGGGTATTGGCGGGTAGATCTTGGCCCTGCATCGATTTCGATTGCACGTTTCTGGGGTCGCGAGGGCGCCGAGATAGTTTGCGTGAATTCAACTTCTCATTTATCTTCTTGACCACGCTGGCTAGACTTGACTCTGGATGGGTCGGCAAGACGGTCGCGGCAGTTTACTGACGAGGAACGTCCGGGCTCCAAAGAGCAAAATGGTGGGTAACGCCCACCCGGGGTAACCCGAGAGATAGTGCAACAGAAAGCAAACCGCCGAGCAATCGGTAAGGGTGAAACGGTGGTGTAAGAGACCACCAGCGATTCAAGTGATTGAGTCGGCTAGGTAAACCTCATTTGGAGCAAGACCAAACAGTGAACGCATGAGGGCTGCTCGCCCAAGTTCACGGGTAGGTCGCTTGAGACGTTGGGCAACTAACGTCCTAGATAGATGACCGTCACTTTGCAAAAAGGACAAAACCCGGCGTAATAGCCGGCCCATCCACTTAATCCTTGCTGAGATGCTTCGCCGCAAAGTACGCGGCGCCAATAATTCCTGCGTTGTTTTTAGATCTGGCAGCCACAATCTCAACGTCGGATTCGATCAAGTGCAGAAAACTCTCGTGTTCTTTAGAAACTCCACCGCCGATGATAATCAAGTCAGGGAAGAACAAGCGGTTCAGTCGGTCAAAGTACTTTGAAAGAACTTTGGCCCACTGCTCAAAGCTGAGATTGTCCCTCGCTTTTGCCGAATAGGCAGCTTTGGTCTCGTAATCGACTCCGTCGATTTCGATGTGACCGAGCTCGGTGTTTGGGATCAACTTGCCGTTCATAAAAAGTGCGGTACCGATGCCGGTTCCTAACGTACACATAAGCACAAGCCCCTTACGGTCTTGGCCAGCCCCAAATTTGATCTCGGCTACACCTGCGGCATCAGCGTCGTTTAGCATCACGATTTCTGCACCAAGAGCTTTAGAAAAAAGCTTGCCGGCCTGAAGCCCAATCCACTCGTTTGATACGTTGGCGGCCGAAAGAGTGACACCGTTTTTTACAGGCGCAGGAAAGCAGATTCCAATTGGAGTATTTTTCGGCGCATCTATTTGCTTCACGAGCTTGACCACGAGCTCGACAACACTTTCGGGCTTTCCTCCATCTGGAGTGTCAAAGCGCAATCTCTCTGTGACTAACTCACCTTTTTTGAGATTTACTAACGCACCTTTGATACCGGTTCCACCGATATCTATGCCGATTGCGTTTTTCATAACTTTCTCATTTTAGGGCAGAGTGAGAATTTGAGCTCCAGATTCGGTTACAACCAGAGTGTGTTCAAACTGAGCGGTGATCGATTTGTCCTTAGTGGCAACAGTCCAGCCATCTGGCCACATATCCCACTCGTGAGTGCCTAGAGTCAACATGGGCTCAATGGTAAACACCATCCCAACTTCCATGGTGTTCGAATATAGCGGCGCCGCATCGTAGTGAGGGATAACTAGTCCGGAATGAAACGCTTCACCGATGCCGTGACCGGTGAAGTCTCGGACCACTCCGTAGCCAAATCTCTTGGCGTAGGACTCTATTGTCCGGCCAATTACGTTGATTGGACGGCCTGGCATGACTGATGCGATTGCCCTGTTGAGTGACTCTTTGGTCCGGTCAACTAGCAAGGACACTTCTTCAGAAACATGGCCAACTTTGAAAGTTTGATTGCTGTCTCCGTGGAAGCCATCCAGATACGCAGTGACGTCGATGTTGACGATGTCTCCATCTTTGATCTCCGTATCATCAGGAATTCCGTGGCAGATGATTTCGTTTACCGATGTGCAGCAGGATTTAGGAAATCCGCGGTAACCCAAAGTTGATGGGTAGGCACCGTTCGAGATCAAATAATCGTGCACGATAACATCGAGCTGGTTTGTGCTCATGCCGACCTGGATGCTGCTTCCAGCTAGTTCAATAGCTTGTGCAGCGAGCTTTCCAGCCGTGCGGATCTTTTCTATTTGGTCTGCTGATTTAACATGACCGCCAGTCCATTCGGCGGGGGCTTTCTTGCCGACATATTCTGGTTTGACTATGTTGCTTGGCACCGAGAGGGCTTTTGACACCACTCCAGGCGTTAGTGAACCAGATACGTTATCGCGAGGCATTTATCCAGTCTATTCAACGCTCCCCGCTAGGCTCACTTGATAGGAGGGCAAATTGTCTGAGGCTGCAAGGTATTGGTTCAACACAAAAACCAAGCAAGTTGAGTTCGGGCTCAAAAGTTCTTCTCTTGATCGAATCGGACCTTTTGAGACCGAGAAAGAAGCAGCAAACGCCGAGGAAATTGTCAGATCACGTGCCAAGCAATGGCTCGAGGATGAAAAGCTCGAGGACTAGCTATCGAATGAGTGTTGCTTGCCAGGAAACTCACCAGAGATAACTTCGGCTCGATAGTTACTCGCCGCTTTAGCTAGATCGCTTCTTAGATTTGTGTACTGCTTCACGAATTTCCTTGTGCCACTAGAAAGACCAGCAAAATCCTGCCAAACCAGTATCTGGCCATCGGTCCCGTTGCCGGCTCCGATACCAATAGTTGGAACCAATAGCTTCTGACTGAGCTCTTTAGCTAACTCAGCTGGCACCATTTCAAGAACTATCGCGAAAACTCCAGCTTCCTGCAGCGCTAGCGCATTCTTCTCGAGTGCTGCCGCGTGTTCGCCCCTGCCTTGAACTTTGAAACCACCAAGAGCGTGAACCGACTGCGGTGTAAAGCCGAGATGGCCCATGACTGGAATTCCTGCCGCAACAATTGCTTTCACCTGCGGGGCTCGATCTGACCCACCCTCAAGCTTTACTGCTTCTGATCCAGATCGCTTCATCATCAAAATTGCATTTTCTAATGCTTGGGTAGGCGACACCTCGTAAGAGCCAAATGGCATGTCAATTACCACGAGGGCTCGCTTAGCCGCTGAGCTCACACCTTTTCCAAAGCTGATCATCTCGTCAACGGTTACCTCGAGAGTGCTGTCGTGGCCCAAAACAGTGTTGCCGGCCGAGTCTCCGACGAGGATGACTTCAATCCCTGCTTGATCAAAGATTTCAGCAGTGGTCGCGTCGTAACTTGTGAGGCAAGAAAACTTGGTTCCGGAAGCCTTTAGATCAGCTAGCGAACTAGTTCGCACCTTCTTGATTTCGCTTGCCAAGACAACTCCTACTTAGACCAACGGGTGATTGGAAGTCTGCGTTCTCGCCCAAAGGCAAGTTTAGTAATTCTTGGACCTATCGCACTCTGTCTTCTCTTCCATTCAGAGATGCTGACTAAGCGAATAACCGACTCAACGGTTGTGGCATCTAAACCTTGAGCAATAATCTCTGATTCAGACATTCTCTGTTCGATGTGTAGCTCAAGGATTCGATCTAGCACCGCATAGTCAGGAAGCGAGTCTTGATCTAGTTGATCTGGGCGAAGTTCAGCCGAGGGTGGCTTGCTAATTGACGTTTCTGGAATCGGGGGAGTAATTCCCTGTTTGGTAGCTAACTCATTGCGGTATCTGGCAAGGTCCCAAACCAGTGTTTTTTCAACGTCCTTTATCGGCGCGTATCCACCAGCGGCATCACCATAAATAGTGGAGTAACCAACCGCGAGCTCAGTCTTGTTGCCAGTTGAAAGCAGCAAGTGCCCATCGGTGTTTGATTTGGCCATGAGAACCACTGCTCGGATTCTTGCCTGCAGATTCTCTGCAGCAAGTCCTTGAAGTTTAAGCTTCTCTACAAACTGTTCCACGTAGGGCTCAATTGGCTCAGTTGAATAAACAAGCCCGGTGTTTTTTGCTAGCAACGCCGCATCAGATAGCGAGTGATCCGAGGAGTATTTGCTCGGTAGCGAAACCCCGAAGACATTCTTGGCACCAATGGCGTCAACTGCGATGCTTGCGCAAACAGCCGAGTCAATTCCACCCGAAAGACCGAGCACTACTGACTTGAATCCGTTCTTTCGGACATAATCACGCACTCCAAGAACCAACGCATTCCAGACCTGCGCTAAATCGGTTTGGGTTTTGGTTGATTCAGTAACTGGCTTGATTGAGTTCTTGGATTCGATTTCGACGACCAATAGATCAGTATCAAACTGCTTAGCACGCGCGATTTCTTTGCCGCCAGCATCAATTAGGAAGCTGTTGCCATCAAACACCAAATCGTCCTGACCTCCAACTAAGTTGACGTAGGCAACAGCAGTGGATTGCTTGGAGGCTAGATCCGAAACCAACTCAAACCTGGTATCGGTCTTAGAGCGTTCAAAAGGGGAGCCATTAAGCACCAGAGTTAGATCAACATTGTGGCTGGCAATCTGCGAAACCGGTCCACCACTTTGCCAAATGTCTTCACAAATCACTGTTGCAAAACGTAGGCCATCAATTTCAAAAGTGAGTAGCTGATCACCTGGAACGAAGACTCGATACTCATCAAAAACGGAGTAATTCGGGAGGTGATGCTTGGCGTAGCTTGCCTGAACCTTGCCATCAAAAATCAAGCTCGCACAGTTTTGTCCGATCGCCCAAGAAGTCGGGCTTTTCGCTAGCGCGGGATGGCCAACGACCACGCGAATGTGACCTTGGCCGCGCTTGGCTAGTTCTTTCGTGAGGGCTTCCAGGGCCTTACCAGAGTCATTCAGGAAATCTTGGCTTAGGGCTAAATCTTCAATCGGGTAGCCAGTTAGAGCTAGCTCTGGAAATAGCACCAAGTTCGAACCCAAGTCTTGGGCTTGCTGAACTTTTTCTAGAATCTGCGTGCTATTTCCCGCAAGGTCACCAACAGTCGGGTTTATCTGGGCCATGGCTAGGCGAAGAGCGGGCATAAGTATTAGCCTAGTAGCAGGCAAGGAAGAGGTTTTTCATGGATAAGCAGCGCGATTTTGTGCTCCGGACAATCGAAGAGCGAGGCGTTAAGTTCGTTCGACTTTGGTTCACCGATGTTGCTGGAACTCTCAAAATGGTTGCCGTCGCTCCTGCCGAAGTTGAAGGGGCGTTTGCCGAAGGTTTAGGTTTTGATGGCTCTGCAATCGAAGGACTCTCAAGAGCATATGAAGCCGATATGTTGGCGGCTCCGGATCCATCGACTTTCCAGATACTTCCGTGGCGAGGAGACGTCGACCCAACCGCAAGAATGTTCTGCGACATTATGACTCCAGATGGCCAACCGGCCGCAGCCGACCCAAGAAACGTTTTACGAAGGGCTCTAGCTAAAGCAAGCGACCTTGGCTTCTCTTTTTACATTCACCCCGAGATTGAGTTCTATCTTCTAAAGTCATCCCAGATTGGTCCGGAAGGCCCAATCCCAGTCGATAACGCCGGTTACTTCGACAACGTTCCAGGTGGCACCGCACACAACTTCCGAAGAAGAGCCGTTACCATGCTCGAGCAGCTGGGTATCTCTGTTGAGTTCAGCCACCACGAGGGTGGTCCTGGTCAAAATGAAATCGATCTTCGTTACGCCGATGCCCTAACCATGGCAGATAACATCATGACCTTTAGAACCGTCATCAAGGAAGTTGCCATCGAGCAGGGCGTATACGCCACCTTCATGCCAAAACCCTTCACTGAGCATCCAGGATCTGGAATGCACACCCACATGTCCCTATTCGAAGGTGACACCAACGCGTTCTTCGACGCTAGCGGCCAGTATCGGTTATCTAAAGTCGGTCGTCAGTTCATGGCTGGATTGTTGCGCCACGCTCCTGAAATCACCGCGGTTACCAATCAGTACGTGAATTCATACAAGCGTCTCTGGGGTGGTGGAGAAGCTCCAAGCTTTGTTTGCTGGGGTCACAACAACCGGTCAGCTTTGATTCGCGTTCCGCTATACAAGCCAGACAAGGGCCAGTCCTCACGTATTGAGTATCGAGCAATCGACTCGGCTGCAAACCCATACCTTGCCTACGCTTTGCTACTTGCGGCAGGACTCAAAGGTATTGAAAACGAGTATGAACTGCCGGCGGAGACCGAAGACAACGTTTGGAACCTAACCGATTCGGAGCGTCGGGCTATGGGAATCGAACCCCTGCCACAATCTCTGGATCACGCCATTCGTAAGTTTGAAGAGTCGGAACTGGCAGCAGCAACCCTCGGTGAGCAAGTCTTTAGCCATATGCTCGCTAACAAGAGGGCGGAGTGGGCTGCTTATAGAACCCAGGTAACCCCATTTGAACTAAAGCGGAATCTAGAAACTCTTTAGTAGCTAATGGCCCGAGAGCGCAGCACCGGATTATCTGAGCTTGCCGGCTCTGGCTTTATCGAACTAGACCAAGCTCAGCAGAAACTTGCCAATCTATCTATGCAGTTAGGTCTTGGCGAATCAAAGCTTCTTGAACCAATCGGAAACACTCAAGATCCCGACCAGTGCCTCGAGCTACTGGTTCGTATAACCAGAGATAACAACCCAAAGATTCAATCAATCGCAGCGAATCAGGCAGCGTTTGTTCGGCTATGTAAAGTCCTTGGTGCATCGGTTGGGCTTTATGAATTCCTTGCTCGAGAGCCAGCAGCACTTGAACTGTTTTTGCAAGAGCCGGCATTACCAAGCGCGGAATCATCTCTAATCGCGCTTACTAAGGCTGCCAAAGGTGTTTCACCGATAAGGATTGCCTATCGACAACAGCTTCTAAAAATCGCAATCTTCGACGTCTGCTCGCAAGATCCAGCCGGCCAAATCGGCGCCGTTTCCAAAGCACTGGCAGATTTGGCAGCGGCAGCGATTGAAGCAGGACTAATTCTTGCCAAGGCAGAACTTTCTGATGAGGCAAACCAAATGCATTTCCCAAAACAGGATGTTTCCAACACCCGCATTGCGGTAATTGGTATGGGTAAGGGTGGGGCAAGGGAGTTGAACTACATATCGGACGTTGATGTTATTTATGTTGCCGAACCTGCCTCAAACGAAATTGAAACCGATAGGGCGTTGGAGATTGCGACCAAGGTTTGCTCTCGGATGATGCGAATCATGGATGGGCCAGATTCGGAACCAGCGCTTTGGCAAGTAGACGCCAACTTGCGACCTGAGGGTAAAGCTGGCGCTCTAGTGAGATCCCTCGATTCGCACAAAACTTACTACGAGAGATGGGCTGAGAGTTGGGAGTTTCAAGCTCTCTTGAAGGCAAGGCCAATTGCCGGTGACACCGAGCTTGGAGAGAAATACTTGGCGGTGACCCAACCCATGGTTTGGGAATCTACCGCCCGCGATAACTTTGTTGAATCAGTTCAGCGCATGAGACAACTAGTTACTGACAACATTCCAATCAGCGAAGTTGACGCTCAGATCAAGCTTGGCCCAGGAGGCCTCAGGGATATCGAGTTCACGGTTCAACTGCTGCAGTTAGTTCACGGAAGAACCGATAGCTCACTTAGAGAAAGAGACACCCTAGGAGCCATTGACGCCTTGGCAACCGGCGGCTACATCGCCAGAGATGACGGGAAGCGATTTAGTGATCACTATCGCTTCCTAAGGCTTCTTGAGCACCGGATTCAACTCAGTCACCTAAGACGAACCCACCTTATGCCAGCTGATGAGCTTGCTAGAAGAGCAGTAGCCAGGTCGCTGTCCTTGGAGCTAAGTGCCACGAATCTAATTGAAAGATGGGAAGCGGTAAAGCTCGAAGTTCGTGATTTGCACCAGCAGCTTTTCTATAGGCCGCTACTGAGCGCGGTATCGGGTCTTAG
>WLDW01000023.1 GCA_009704605.1 Actinomycetota bacterium | reverse complement strand
TCGCCACATTCTGAGCAGTAAGCGATTCCGATTCTCGCCCATAGTAGCCTCAAGTAATCATGAATCTCGGTGATTGTTCCAACAGTGGATCTGGGGTTTCGGTTTGTTGACTTCTGGTCAATAGAAACAGCAGGGCTTAGGCCCTCAATGAAGTCAACATCAGGGCGATCAACTTGACCAAGAAACTGCCTAGCGTAGGCCGAAAGAGATTCAACGTAGCGCCTTTGACCTTCAGCAAAGATTGTGTCAAAGGCCAGAGATGACTTACCAGAGCCAGAAAGGCCAGTAAATACAACGAGAGAATTGCGCGGCATTTCTACGGTGATGTTTTTCAGGTTATGAACGCGTGCGCCCTTGACCACCAAATGGTCAAGATTCATGGTGTCTTTGGCGCTCATTATTCCTAGCTTAGCTCTGAGGCAGGTGGCACTAGATGTGCCCGGCCTTTTTCATTTGTCGCAATTCATGCTTTAGCTCGGCAATTTCATCTCGAAGCCTTGCCGCAAGCTCAAACTGAAGTTCGCTTGCAGCATGTCTCATTTGGGCATCGAGATCCAGAACCACAGCGAGAATCTCATCCTGAGCCATGGCCGCAATACCTCGGTTTGATCTAAGTGGAACTGCGGTTGCTTTACGGCCTTTGGCTTTACCTAGTTCAGCGATCAACTCTGCAGTGTCCAACTCTTCGCGCTCAATCTGATCAGTAATGTCGATGATCTTCTTCTGCAGTGGTTGTGGATCAACACCCAATTTCTTATTGTAGGCAACCTGCTTCTCGCGTCTTCTGGTGGTCTCATCGATAGCCTTGCGCATTGACTCTGTGAGGTTATCGCCATACATGTGAACTTCACCATTGATGTTTCTTGCAGCTCTACCAATAGTTTGCACCAGGGACGTAGCAGAACGGAGGAAGCCTTCCTTGTCGGCGTCGAGTATCGCAACCAAAGAAACCTCAGGGAGGTCAAGACCCTCACGTAACAAGTTGATTCCAACCAAAACATCGAACACTCCCTGACGAAGCTGCCTCAGAAGCTCCACTCGTTTTAGGGTGTCAACATCCGAATGAAGGTATCTAACTTTGACACCTGCTTCTGAGAGAAAATCGGTTAGCTCTTCAGCCATCTTCTTGGTGAGAGTGGTCACTAGAACTCGCTCATCCTTAGCAGCTCTGACCCGAATTTCTTCTAGAAGGTCATCAATCTGACCCTTGGTTGGCTTCAAAACAATCTTTGGATCTACCAGACCCGTCGGCCTGATGATTTGCTCGACCACGCCGTCAGCGGCAGCAAGTTCGTACTTACCAGGAGTTGCTGATAGATAAACAGTTTGTCCAACTCGCTGCTGGAACTCGCTCCAGCGAAGCGGTCTGTTATCAAGGGCTGATGGCAACCTGAAGCCATGTTCAACCAGCGTGCGCTTTCTGGAAGAATCCCCCTCATACATCGCTCCGATTTGCGGAACAGTGGCGTGCGATTCGTCAATCACTGTCAGGAAATCTTCAGGGAAATAATCAAGAAGGCAGGAAGGCGGCTCCCCCGGAGCTCTGCCGTCGATGTGCCTTGAGTAGTTTTCGATTCCCGAGCAAAAGCCGAGCTCACGGATCATCTCCAGATCGAAGTTGGTCCTCATCTTTATGCGCTGAGCTTCGAGGAGCTTTCCGGCTGATTCAAACTCGCGAAGCCTCGCAGCCAGCTCGTTTTCGATCTCTTCAATGGCGCGACCCATTTGCACTGGAGATGCTACGTAATGGCTTGCAGGAAAGATACCTACGGAGTCAAGCTTCCTAATTACATCCCCAGTTAGAGGATGCAGAGAATATATCGCTTCAATTTCATCCCCAAAGAACTCAACTCGCGTCGCGAACTCAGCGTAAACCGGGATGATTTCAATAGTGTCGCCCTTGACGCGGAAGTTTCCCCTGGAGAAATCAATGTCATTGCGCTGATACTGGATCTTTACAAACTCTCTGATGAGTTCATCTCTATCGATTTTTTGCCCCACTTGAAGAGGAATCGATTGGTCCAGGTACTCTTTTGGGGCCCCTAGTCCGTAAATGCAGGAGACCGTGGAGACAACGATGACATCTCGCCTTGAAAGCAGGCTCATAGTCGCCGAGTAGCGAAGCCGCTCAACTTCCTCGTTGATACTGGAATCCTTCTCAATGAAGGTATCGGTTTGTGGCACATAGGCTTCTGGCTGGTAGTAGTCGTAGTAGCTAACGAAATACTCAACCGCGTTATTTGGAAACATTTGCCGAAGCTCGGTTACAAGCTGTGCAGCCAGAGTTTTGTTGTGCGCCATCACAAGAGTTGGGCGCTGAAGTGCTTCAATAAGCCACGCAGTTGTTGCAGATTTACCTGTACCGGTTGCACCTAGAAGGACAACGTCCTTTTCCCCTGCATTTATCCGACGGACCAAATCAGCAATCGCCGTTGGCTGATCACCGGATGGCTTGAAATCGCTTTCGACCTTGAATGGCGTGAAGGATCTAGTTCGCTGCACTTTAGCGCTTCGCCTTTGCAGCTTCTAGTAATTGTCTCCAAACCTCAACGACTTGGAGCCTAGTTTGATCCTTAGGTCCGGAGCTGTCGATGACATAGTTGGCTCTAGCAACGCGTTCGACCGAGGTAGTTTGCGCCTCAATTCGCGCTTTGGCTTCGGACTCTGACATGTGACGGGATGTCATAAGCCTCGAAACCTGATTCTCAACACCAGCTTCTACAGTGATGATCGTATCGAATGGGTAATCAACATTTGCCTCAACAAGAAGCGGCACTGCATAGACGACGATTTCTGAAGGCTGCTCGCTAATGAGTTGTGTTGTCCGCGCCTTTATGAGGGGATGCAGGATGTTCTCAAGCTCAATTCTTTTCTCAGGATCCGCAAAGACGATTTCACCAAGTTTGGCCCGGTCTAGTTCACCGCTAGGAGACAGAATTTCGAAGCCAAATGCACCAACAACTTGTACCAAACCAGTAGACCCAGGTACAACAACTTCTCTGGCAACTTGATCTGCATCGACGGTGCTGGCACCAAGCTCACCCAACAAGCTTGCTACATAGGACTTTCCAGAGGCTATGCCACCTGTTAGTCCGACGAGATACATTAGCCCATCCTATAAAGCTCGAAACGGGGCTCTGGAAATCCCAGGCCCCGATTCAAAGACTGATTTTTTTCTATTCTTTGTCCGCAAGCTTGTCACGCAGCGCACCGAGTGACTCGTCGTCGGAGAGTGTGCCAGCTGATTCTTCTGCGGAACTACTTGACTCAGCAGGTGTTTGTCCTGGCGCAGGTGCATCAGGTAAAGAAGCAGCGAGCTTGTTGGCAACCGCAACCTGCTTCTTGTGCTCTACCCAGCGAGCGTTAGCTTCGGAGTATTCCTTCTCCCATTTGGCTCTGGCCTCTTCGTGACCAGGTTGCCATTCGCTTGTTGCAGGATCGAAGCCATCCGGGTACTTGTAGTCACCCTTGTCGTCGTACTCTGCGTACATTCCATAAAGTGCTGGGTTGAAGTCCTTACCCTCTGGATCGACTTCTTCAAGAGCTTGCTTCAAAGAAAGAGAAATCCTTCTTCTTTCAAGGTCTATGTCGATGACCTTCACAAACACGTCCTGGTTTGCTGAAACAACCTGCTCAGCAAGCTCAATGTGCTTGGTGGAAAGCTCGGAGATGTGAACAAGTCCCTCGATGCCATCAGCAACACGAACGAATGCGCCAAATGGAACCAGTTTGGTGACCTTGCCTGGTGCGTACTGACCAATCGAATGAGTTCTAGCAAACACTTGCCATGGATCTTCCTGGGTTGCCTTCAAGGACAGTGATACCCGCTCGCGGTCTTGATCAACTTCCAGAACCTCAACGGTTACTTCTTGACCAATCTCAACAACTTCAGAGGCGTGCTCGATGTGCTTCCAGGAAAGCTCTGATACGTGAACCAATCCGTCAACGCCACCGAGGTCAATAAACGCACCGAAGTTTACGATCGATGAAACAACACCGGTTCTAATCTGTCCCTTTGCAAGATCTGCAAGGAAAGTAGATCTTGATGCTGACTGGCTTTGCTCTAGTAACGCTCTTCTTGAAAGAACTACGTTATTGCGGTTCTTGTCTAACTCAAGAATCTTGGCTTCAACTTCCTGGCCGAGGTATGGAGCTAGGTCACGAACGCGGCGAAGTTCAATAAGGGAGGCAGGTAGGAACCCGCGAAGTCCGATGTCAACGATAAGTCCACCCTTGACAACTTCGATAACTGTTCCGGTAACGGTGGTATCGGCTGCCTTGATCTTCTCGACATCACCCCAGGCACGCTCGTACTGAGCGCGTTTCTTGGAAAGAATAAGACGACCTTCTTTGTCTTCTTTCTGCAAAACAAGGGCTTCTATGGTGTCACCAACGGACACAATGTCCCCTGGATCAGCATCGTGCCGGATTGAAAGTTCACGGGAAGGAATCACACCTTCGGTCTTATACCCAACGTCTAGCAGGACCTCATCGCGATCGATCTTTACAACGGTTCCTTGGATAAGGTCACCGTCATTAAAGAACTTGAGGGTTTTTTCAACGGCTGCTAGGAATTCTTCGGCAGTGCCAATGTCGTTAATGGCTACTTGCTTTGGGGCTTTGGTGGTTGATTCTGTTGTCATAGAGAAAGGTGCTCCATTTGCTTTGCATACTCAGGTCGCGATAGCGCTCCATATAAGGAGGGAAATTGCTACCGCAACGGCGGATAAGGGATTGCGCTTTCGCGCCCCCTAAGCCTACCTGCTATCGCGGTTGGAGACAAAGGGCTAGTGAGCGGCCTTATCCCAGCTCTTCCCGGTCCCAATTTGGACATCCAAGGGAACCGATAGCTTGACCACATTGGACATTTTGTCCAAAACTAGTTCTTCTAAGGCCTTAGCCTCCCCTGGGAATACCTCAAAGACCAACTCATCATGGACTTGGAGAAGCATCCTAGATTGCATTTCTTTGGTCTCAATGGCATCCTGAATCTGATTCATCGCCATTTTCATGATGTCTGCGGCTGTTCCCTGGATTGGGGCGTTAAGCGCCGCCCGTCTAGCGTTTTCCCGCACTTGAAAAATCGAACTGTTCAAGTCATCAAATGGTCGGCGGCGCCCATGGTAGGTAGTGGTGTAGCCAACCGCTTTGGCGTCTTCAACAACCTTGGCTAGATACCTTCTTACTCCCCCAAATCGCTCAAAGTAGTCCTTCATCAGCTGCTTGGCATCGGCGTTGGATAAACCCAGCTGCTTGGCCAAACCGTACTCACTCAACCCATAGACCAAGCCATAGCTCATGGCCTTGACTTGAGCTCGCATTTCTGAAGTTACGTCCTGGGGTTTGACGCCAAAGATTCTCGAGCCTACGAAGCGGTGCAGATCCTCTCCTGCCTTGAAAGCCTCAATAAGACCTGGATCCTCAGACAGATGCGCCATGATGCGCATTTCGATCTGCGAATAGTCGGCGGTCATTATTGATTCAAATCCCTTAGATGCAATAAAGGCGTCACGGATCTGCGCTCCGCGGGGATTTCGAATCGGAATGTTCTGCAGGTTTGGGTTCTCGGAGCTTAGGCGACCAGTTGAGGTTCCGGTTTGGACGTAAGTCGTGTGAATCTTGGAGTCCTCTTCTACAGCCTTAAGTAATGTCTCAACCATTTGCTTCAATTTCGTTGAATCGCGGTGGGCAAGCAATTTCTCAAGAAACGGATGCCCTGTTTGCTCAAAGAGTTCGGTCAGTGCGGCTGCGTTCGTTGAAAAACCAGTCTTCAGAGACTTGGTTCCCTTCATGCCTAGATCTTCAAAAAGGACAACCTGAAGCTGCTTGGGCGAAGCAAGGTTGATTTCTTTACCAATAATCTTGAAAGCTTCATCGGCGATCTGGGTAACCTCTTTACTCAGGGAGTCAAACAAACTCTGCAAGAGTTTGGCATCAATCAAAACCCCAACACTTTCCATTAGTGCCAGCGATCTTGAACTAGGAAGCTCAATCTGCCTATAAACAGAATCTTGATTCTGGAATAACACTTGCGAAGCCATTATTGGGGCGAGAGAAAAAGCTAGCCACGCGTCCAAGCTAGGGTCTATTGCCTGCTCAGGTATCAGCTGGTTTGGGTCAGACCTTGTAACTGCAATTCCGAGGTACTCTTCGACTAGTTCGTCAACAAAGAAGTTTCTACGGACCGGATTGAGTAAGTAAGCCAGCAATAGAGCGTCATCCGAAACACCATCGATGTCTAGCCCGTGCTCCATAAGAAGTCTTTTGGTGCCCTTGTAATCGAACAGAACTTTCTTCTTAGATTCATCTGCTAACCAACTTGCAAGGATTGAAGAGTGCTTTCCTGACAGAAAGATTCTTGTAGCCGCGGACGCAAAACCAAACAGCAAACCATTATCGGTCTCTTCGATCTCCAAGCCAACAACGTCCTGGCTCGATAGCCATTTCATCAGCTCAGCTTCGGGAAGATCCTTCGATGGTGGTATTTCAATTGTTGCAACTGCGGGTTTAGGAGCTTTTTCCTGAACAGGTGCAGGCCTATTTGCCGAAGGAGCGGAGCCTAGACCGTTGGTTTGAGTGCCAGCTATACCGCGCAACCGAAGCACTCGCTCGGTAAGAGTCTTGAAGTGCATCTTGGAAAAGGCAGTGCGCACTCGAGCTTCATCAACCGCGGTCAGCCGGAAAGACTCGAAATCAACACCCATGTCGAGGTCCCGAACAAGATGATTGAGTCTTCGGTTTCGAAGCGCAAGCTCGTAGTTCTCTCTGAGTGACTCCCCAACTTTCCCTGGTACTTCTGCAGAATTGTCCAAAATTGTCTTGAGGTCACCGTGCTGCTGCAACCACTTGGCGGCTGTTTTTGGACCGACACCTGGAATGCCGGGAAGGTTATCTGAAGTCTCCCCCACCAGAGCTGCGAGATCCGGGTACTGCCTCGCATGAATTCCGTAGCGTTCTAAAACCGCTGCATCGTCCATCCGCGCTAGGTTCATGACGCCCTTGACTGGATAAAGAATTGTGGTGTCATCACTAATTAGTTGGAATGTATCCCGGTCTCCAGAAACTACTAATACCTTGAATCCAGCTTCGCTGGCTTGGTCCGCGAGTGATGCAAGGATGTCATCTGCCTCGTAGTCTTTCTTGGTAAGCGTTTTGATGTTCATGCTTTCCATGGCATCTTCCAAAAGTTCGGTCTGACCGAAAAATTCAGGTGGGGTCTCACCGCGATTTCCCTTGTATTCCGGATACTCGGTTGCGCGGAAGGAAGGACCTGAGATGTCGAATGCAACAGCGAGATGGGTTGGTTTCTCACCCTCGAGAAGGTTTAGAAGCATAGAGATGAATCCGTGAACTGCGTTTGTGTGCTGACCGTCTGGCGTTTTGAAGTTGGAGGGATTCAGTGCATAGAAAGCTCGAAAAGCCAGAGAATGCCCGTCAATAAGCATCAAGGTAGGCTTAGGATTCATGATTGCAAGCCTACTTTGCTTGTAAGTGAAACCAATGAGAGGGAAGTTGCATGTCAGGCCAAGACCCAATTCTTAGCGACGTAGCAAAGCAAGTTTCAGCGCAACGAGGCGTGGGAGCTCTCGCTGAGAAAATGGGTATCCAGATTCTTGAACTAAGTGCTGAGCGGGCTGTCGCAACGATGCCGGTCGAAGGCAACACTCAGCCAATTGGTTTGCTTCACGGCGGCGCGTATCTTGTCCTTGGCGAGACTTTAGGTTCGTTCGCCGCTAACGTTTGGGCTCACCCAAACGGTCACGCAGTTGGAATCGAAATATCTGCCTCGCATACAAAGTCCGCTACTCGGGGCTTGGTAACTGGTACAGCGACAGCATTGTCCCTTGGAAAAACGCTAACTGTTCATGAAATCGTGGTGACAAACGAAGCCGGCGAAAGACTTTCCACCGTGCGTATAACCAATCTCATAAGGAAAGCTACTTCTCCAGCTGATCAAGAATAGTCCTGGCAACATCAACCATTCCGATACGCCTATCCATGGCTGCCTTTTGTATCCACCTGAATGCATCCGGTTCTGAAAGCCCCATCTGAACTCCGAGAACACCCTTGGCCCGTTCAACTAGCTTTCTTGTTTCAAGCCTCTCGGTTAGATCAGAGACTTCCGATTCCAGCTGAGTTAGCTGCTGAAAGCGAGATAACGCAACCTCAATTGCCGGTAGAAGGTCTTCCGGTGAAAACGGCTTCACAAGAAAAGCCATAGCTCCAACTTCGGAAGCACGCGAAACTAGCTCCTGCTGGTTGAAAGCTGTTAGAAACACAACAGGAATTCTAAGTTTGGCAATTTGTTCGGCAGCCGAAAGGCCGTCCATGTCTGGCATCTTGATGTCCATCACCATGAGATCAGGCTTAAGTTCTTTGGCAAGTTCAATTGCCTTTAGACCATCTCCGGCCTCTCCAACGACATCGAAGCCTTGGTCCTTCAAGGTCTCGACAATGTCCATTCGAATCAGTGATTCGTCCTCGGCAACTACTATTCGTCGCTTAGAGTTCTGTTCCATGTCGCTTACTTTATGGCACTTTCGGGTACTAGCGCTAAAACAAATCGGTTAGAGTTGAACACGTGGTACTGCCGGAATGGCGGAACGGCAGACGCGGAGCACTCAAAATGCTTTGTTCGAAAGGACGTGTGGGTTCGAATCCCACTTCCGGCACCACGAAATCTTAGCTCTCGGCACCGGTTCCAACCTTGTGAACTCGAAGAGTATTAGTCGAACCCGACACCCCAGGCGGCGTCCCGGCGACAACAACAACCTCATCCCCAACCTTGCACATTCCCTGTTCTAGAACCGAAATGTCCACCTGCTCGAACATAGCGTCAGTGTGGGTAACTTTTGGAACGATGTAGGTTTTGGAACCCCACACCAGCGAAAGCTCGCGCGCCGTTTGCACGTTTGGCGTGAAAGAAAGAACCGGTACGGCTGATCTCAATCTGGAGATTCTGCGTAGTGAATCTCCGCCTTCGGTGAACACGCAGACAAATTTAGACCCAAGGAGCTCTGCAATTTCCATAGCTGCAAACGAAACCGCTCCACCTTGGGTATGAGGTCTAGTTCCAAGGTCTGGGATCCTGGAAAGACCATTTTCCTCGGTTGACTGAATTATCTTTGCCATGGTTGAAACAGTTTCAACCGGGAATGATCCGACGCTGGTTTCCCCCGAAAGCATCAACGCGTCGGCACCGTCCAAAACCGCGTTGGCAACATCGCTGGTCTCCGCACGGGTTGGAATACTCGATGAGATCATGGATTCAAGCATCTGGGTTGCAACAATTACTGGCTTAGCCCAGCGGCGTGCAAGCTCAACGGCACGCTTTTGAACCAGCGGAACCTGCTCAAGGGGAAGTTCAACACCAAGATCACCTCGCGCGACCATGATGGCGTCAAAGGCATCAATGATTTCCTCAAGATTCTCAACAGCTTGTGGTTTCTCAATCTTTGCGATTACGGGAACTTTGCGACCCTCTTCGCGCATAATCT
>WLDW01000022.1 GCA_009704605.1 Actinomycetota bacterium | reverse complement strand
GAAGAAGACTGCAGCGAAGCGCAAGCCAGCTGCTAAGAAGACTGCAGCGAAGCGCAAGCCAGCTGCTAAAAAAGCAGTAGCAGCGAAGAAGCCAGCACGTCGTAAGACTGCAAAGCGTAAGCCAGCTGCAAAGTAGTAATTTCTTTCAATAGTAAAAAACCCCACTCTTCGGAGTGGGGTTTTTTATTTGTCAAAGATTTAGTAAATCTTTGTTTTGAATTTACTTTTAGTTTTTGGAAACTACCCAGCGAACCGAAGATTCCAGGTCCGGGTATTTGAAGCGAAAACCTGAGGCCAAAAGCTTGGTAGCGGTCATCTTTTGACTGACAAGAAGTAGCTCTCTGGCGGCCTCGCCAATGAGCAGGTTCATGGCAAATTCAGGGACCCCGAACCAGGCCGGTCGGCCAAGCTCTTTGGCTAGAGCCCGAACCATATCTTCGCAGGTTGCTGGCTCTGGGGCGCTTAGGTTGAATGGCCCGTGGGCGGTTGGAGTATTTATCAAATGAATGATGGCAGCGGCTTCGTCGACCAAGTTGATCCACGCCCAGTATTGTTTGCCAGAACCAAGCGGCCCACCAACGAAGAGTTTGATTAGTGGAACCAGTCTTCCTAGGGCGCCAAGTTTTCGACTCATGACGAGTGTGGTGCGAGCCAGTACCACCCGGGTTCTGGCTTTGTGAGCTTCCAGCTCCCAGTCGTTGGCAAGATCCGATAAAAAACCCTCCCCCTTAGGACTGTCTTCAGTTAGCCACAGGTTGCCACCTTCGCCGTAAAATCCTGACGCCGATCCGCTAACTAGAACCTTCGGTGGGTTCTTGGCTGCGTTGATGGCAGCAACAAGGGTCTTGGTCGAGTTGATTCTCGAGTCCACTATTTCCCTCTTGTATCTTCTGGTCCAGGGGATTCGACCGGTGGTAGCACCAGCTAGATTCACAACAGCGTCAATTGTTTCCATTACTTCTGGATCAAGTTCCAAGGAAGCTGGGTTCCAACTGATTTCATCGCTGGCTTTGGCTTTGCGGCGCACTAACTTCAACGGTTCGTGGCCAGCCGCTTTTAATTGGCTAAAAAGCTCAGTGCCTACTAAACCGCTTGCTCCCGAGATTAGAACTCTCAATGTTTCCCCAGCTTTGATTGACGGTAATAGTTCAAGACTCTCATAGAATATTCCAAAGATAAAACAATGCCCCCGGGGGCCTGAGAAAATGGGGTATTTGTGCAAGAAGCAGCAATGGTTGTAGACCCATGGGTTTGGTATCTATCCGTTGGCATCATCAGCCTGGTCATCTTGGTCGATCTCATTGTTCAAGTTAAGAAGCCCCACGAGCCGACCTTCAAGGAATCGGCGATTCAGTCAACAATTTATGTGGGCCTAGCTCTGGTGTTCACCTTCTTGGTCAACGAGGTCTGGGGGTCCCAGTTTGGAGGCGAATACCTAGCCGGCTTCATTACCGAGAAATCCCTGTCGGTCGATAACCTATTTGTCTTTCTGGTGATCTTCACTAAGTTTGCGGTCCCAAGAAAGCTTCAGAGCGAGGCTCTTCTCGTGGGTATCATTCTGGCGCTGATTCTGAGGGGTATCTTTATCTACCTTGGAGCCGCCGCCATTGAGAACTTCAGCTGGGTTTTCTACATTTTTGGCTTCTTCTTGCTCTACACCGCAGCTCTGCTGATTTGGGACACCCTAAAAGCAGATCACGAAGACAAGGTGCCAGGCGGTAAAGTCGTGGCATTCATGAAGCGTCACCTGAACTCCGTTGACGAGTACCACGGAACTAAGTTGACCATTATCCAAAATGGAAAGCGGTATGTCACACCACTGCTATTTGTGATGATTGCCATCGGCCTAACCGACCTGCTGTTCGCCCTAGATTCGATCCCTGCCGTTTATGGCCTAACCAAAGAACCATACATTGTGTTCATGGCAAACGCCTTTGCCCTACTTGGCCTAAGACAGCTTTACTTCCTTTTGAGCGGTCTGATGGAAAGACTGAAGTATTTGGGAGTTGGACTTTCAATCATCCTTGCCTGGATTGGTGTGAAGCTTGTGATTCACGCTCTACACAAAAACGAACTTCCGTTTATCAACGGCGGAGAGTATGTGAAGGCCATCCCTGAGATCTCCACTGAGCTTTCTCTCGGGGTTATCATTACCACCTTGGTTATCACGACCGTGGTGAGCTTGATCGCAACCAGCAACGAGAAAACCCCTAAGAAGAAAAAGACCTCCAAGAAATCTAGCTAGGAACCAAAGGGCCCAAACACTGGATTCCAACTTTGGATAGTTCGAGATCCGATACATCCGGCTATGTCGAAAGGGTCGTTATCTAATAACTTTGCAAGCTCTTCTGCCGATTCACTTCTAAAAATTAGAAGCGCCTCAGGTGTATCCACCATTGGTCCAGAGGCTAGAAGAACCCTTTGTTCCAAAAGCTCTGAAAGCCAGGCCCTATGGATAGGTCTAATTTCATCAATTTGTTTGGTGGGAGCTGTGTAAAGGTAAGTGACTGCGAAGATGGGCATTTTTCAATCCTACTTTGGCGGTTTTATATCCAGCTGGGAAGCCACATTCTCAGCTGCCACTGCTCATAAGGCACCACTAGGCCGATGTTCACCGGCAAGAAAAAGATCGAAACCAAGGTCGCCAAGACAAAGAATCCAATAACCAAAGTCTTAGCCAATTTTGTGTTACCAATTGCTCGGTAAAGAATCTGCATCACTAGAACCAGCCCGAGAATCATCCACGGTAGAAAGCTAACCGCGTAGAACTGGAAGACCGTTCTGTCTGGAATCAATAACCAAGGTAGATAAAGCGCGCCTACCCCCAGTAGCACCAGGCCAATAACCCTCTCCCTGGTTCTTAGATACCGATAAGCCAGATACAAAAGTGCCGCAGTTGCAAAAACCCAAATCAAAGGATTACCAAGGGCAGTGATTGCCGAAGAGCAAGTATCAATTTCGCAGCCCATTTGTCCAGCAGAGTATGTCTCGTAGAAAAAAGCAGTTGGGCGAAGTCCCAGCAGCCAAGTAATCGGGTGAGATTGGTAAGAGTGATCTTCTGACAAGTTAACGTGGAATTTATAGATGACTTCGTGATAGTTCCATAGCGATTGAGCCCAGCTTGGCAGGGCTCCAAAAATACCAGGCAACGAGTTATCTTCTGCCCAATTTCTTGAGTAACCCCCCGAGGAGTTGATCCAACCCAACCAACTTGAAAGATAGGTAGCCGCCGCAACTGGAACTAGGTTTAGAAATGAAATCACCCCTTGGGCTAAAAGTCCACTCCGAACCCAAGACTTTTCTTTAGAGACCCTGCGAAGTTGTAATTCTGAAAAAACCACATATAGTCCAATTGCTGCCAGCAGATAAAGACCAGACCACTTGATGGCGCTAGCGGCTCCAAGAGCCACCCCAGCTAACACTAGCCAGGGTCTAAACCAGAGCAGAGTTGTTCTGCCTTGCTGGATGGCGTAGCCAATTCTGAGTCTTGACTGCTCGTTATCAATCAGGAAAAACAAGAAACCTAGCAGGAGGAAAAAAGTAAGCGGAGCATCTAGTAGTGCAGTGCGGGACATGGTGATCGCCATGCCATCGATCGCCAGCAAGAATCCCGCCGCTAGGGCTAGCTTTGTCGAGCGAAATAGCTTGTAAGCCACGAGCATCAACAGGGCTACGGTTGCTACGCCCAATAGGGCAGTGGAGATTCGCCAGCCAGTTGCGTGATCAGGCCCGAGCAGCCACATTCCAGAGGCAATCAACCACTTGCCAAAAGGCGGGTGCACCACAAAAGCCGGGTCAGCTAGGTACGAGTAAACATCACCAGATTCGAAGACTGCGTTGGCACCTTCGGGCCAGTTCTTTTCATTACCTTCTTGAGAAAGCGATAGTGCGTCTTTGACGTAGTAGGTTTCGTCGAATACCAGCTTTTGCGGGAAGCCTAAATTCCAAAGCCTGGTTGCCGAAGCGATTGCGAGCACAATAACGAAACCAAGGTATTCCAGGACCTTTTTGTTTCCCCACAACTTCGTCATACGCCCATGCTAATCAAGACCGCGCCTTGGCATCTGACACAATGAAGTGGTGCTTATTCTGGCTGGAACCCCCATTGGAAACATAGGAGACGCCTCGGCTCGGCTCCTTCTTACTTTGCAGCAGGCACAGGTGATTGCCGCCGAGGACACCAGGAGCTTACTAAAGCTAGCCAACCACCTCGGCATAAAACTAAATGCAGAACTTATCAGCCTGAACGAACAAAACGAATTACAAAAATTGGATCGCTTGGTTGAAATTGCTTCAACAGGAAATCTAGTTTTGGTGAGCGATGCGGGAATGCCAACCATCAGCGACCCCGGCTTTGCACTTGTTCGTGCCTGTAGTGAACAGGGTGTTGAAATACAAGTTGTGCCAGGGCCGTCTTCTGTGATTGCCGCACTTGCTGTTTCAGGCCTTTCCACCGACCGCTTTAGTTTTGAAGGCTTCATTCCAAGAAAATCCGGTGAGAGGAAAAAGTTCTTTCAAAAATTAGTTTCCGAGACAAGGACAATGATCTTCTTTGAATCGCCTCACCGCATCACCGAATCCCTAGAAGATGCCGAAGCAGTCTTTGGAGGCGAGAGAAAAGCATCACTATCTCGAGAGCTAACAAAAAAGTTTGAGGAGACACTTAGGGGCACCTTGGCGCAACTAGCCGATCTTGCCAAAGATCTAAAAGGTGAGATGGTGCTAGTTGTTGCCGGGGCCGAGCAAACCCAGATTGCGCCAGAAGGCTTGGTCGAAAAGGTCCTGGAGCTTAGGGCTCAAGGAAGTTCACTAAAGGACGCCGCTAGAGCTGTTGCTAGTGAATACGGAGCTTCGACATCCGAGCTTTACGATCTGGCTCTCAAGAGCAAGCCTTGAAGTTAGCCCCGTTAAGCTTGTAGACATGTCCAGTGTGAGCCCAGCGGGTAAAGCGTTTTTTGTTACGACCCCGATTTTCTACGTCAATGACGCTCCACATATTGGCCACGCTTACACCGAGGTGGCCGCCGACGTTCTGGCTCGCTGGCATCGCCAAAAAGGTAGCAATTCCTTCCTACTAACTGGGACCGACGAACACGGTGAAAAGATCCTTAGAACCGCTACCGCCAATAACCAGACCCCCCAGGCTTGGGCGGACAAGCTGGTGCATGATTCCTGGCTACCAATGCTTGAGACCTTGGATATCAACAATCAGGACTTTATTCGAACCACCGAACCTAGGCACAAAAAGAACGTCCAGACCTTCTTGCAAAACCTCTACGACAAAGGGTTTATCTACCAGGGCTCCTATGAGGGTAACTACTGCGTTGGCTGCGAGGAGTTCAAGACCGATTCAGACCTAGTTGAGGGCACCGGCGAATTTGCCATGAAGATGGTTTGCGCAATTCACTCCAAGCCGGTTGAGAGGCTCGAAGAAACAAACTACTTTTTCAAGTTGAGTCAGTTCCAGCAACCACTACTTGATTACTACCAGCAGAACCCAAAATTCATTCAGCCAGAAGCTGCCCGAAACGAAGTTATCTCATTTGTTTCAAGAGAGCTCACTGACCTTTCAATTTCCAGATCCAAAGACAAATTCGATTGGGGAATTGATATCCCTTGGGATACCGATCACGTTATCTACGTCTGGTTTGATGCACTGCTGAACTACATAACCGCTATTGGTTACGGCGAAGACGAAGGTAAGCTCAATTCACTTTGGCCAGCTTCTGTTCAAGTTGTTGGAAAAGACATCCTTAGATTCCACGCTGTAATTTGGCCCGCAATGCTGATGGCTGCGGAACTCAAGCCTGCTGAGAAAGTTTTTGCCCACGGTTGGCTACTAGTTGGTGGCGAAAAGATGTCGAAATCAAAGCTGACCGGAATCGCCCCAACTCAGATAACTGATGTTTTTGGATCTGACGCCTTCCGTTACTACTTCATGAAGGCAATCGCTTTTGGTCAAGACGGGTCCTTTTCTTGGGAAGATCTATCTGCTCGCTACCAGGCGGAGCTTGCTAATGGTTTTGGAAATGTCGCTTCAAGAGTTGTTGCCATGGTGCACCGATACTTTGATGGAGTAATTCCGGCAGCAGAATCAATAACTGACGCCGACAAAAAGATTGAAGAAACGGCAGCCCAAAGCATCCGCCAAGCCGATGCCGCCATGGACGATGTTGCTATCCAGGATGCCCTGCTTGCCATTTGGGAGCTGGTGGATGGGCTCAATGTTTATCTGACCGAGCAAGAGCCCTGGATTCTTGCCAAGGATGAGGCCAACAGAGCTCGCCTGGGGACAATCTTGTATACCTCGTTAGAGGGTCTTAGGACTCTGGCTGTTGCGCTTACGCCATTTATTCCAAAGGCAACAGCCAAGCTTTGGGCCTCAATTGGTCACGAACTCGGCGATCTAGGATCCCAGCCCTTGCTTGAAGCCGCCAACTGGAATCAGCTGGTAGTTGGCAAGAAGATCAACGAACTCGAATCGTTGTTTCCTAGGGTTGAGCAAGAAGATCGGGACTAGTTCCTACCGTGAGCGAGCACCTAAGACAGCGTCAGCTGAAAGACGCTGATGGAACCAGACAAAAGCTAAGTTACCCAGATCTACCGGAACCACTTCTTGTTGGCACCTACGATAACCACACCCACCTCGAGATTGCCGATGGCGATCAGCCGATGAACTACCAAGACCACTTGGCGTTGGCAAACCAGGTTGGAATTCTAGGTGCGGTTCAAGTTGGCGTAACACTCGAAAGCTCCAGATGGAGCGCTGAGGTAGCCGCCACTGAGCCTAGGTTGCTTGCTGCTGTAGCTATTCACCCAAACGAAGCTGCTAGGTATGAATCCATGCAGGCTCTTGATGTCGACATAGATGGTATTGCGGATCTTGCTAGTCAAGAAAGAGTCCGTGCAATTGGTGAAACCGGTTTGGACTTTTTTAGAACCGAATCTGATCAGGGGAAATCTTTTCAGCAGCACTCATTTGAAAGGCACATTCAAATTGCTAAGGATTTTGGTCTTGCGCTACAGATTCACGATCGAGATGCGCACGAGCAGGTGGTGGAGACTCTCCAAAGAGTTGGCGCTCCAGAGAAAGTTGTCTTTCACTGCTACTCGGGAGATATCCAACTTGCGAAAATCTGTGCAGAGCACGGTTGGTACACATCCTTTGCTGGAAACATAACCATCAAAAGAAATCAACACCTTCGAGATTCTTTTAGACACATGCCCAAGGACCTGATTCTGGTGGAGACGGATGCGCCGTTTTTAACCCCTGAGCCACTTCGTGGCAGACCAAACGCCCCATACCTGGTTCCAATCACCGTGCGCTTCATGGCCGCCGAGTTAGGCATGGACGCCAACGAGCTTTCAGGGCAGCTAGCTAAAAACACTGTGGCCGTTTATGGATCCTGGGGTAGATAGTGGTCGAACTATTAGGTGCTGGAGAAATCAGATCGTTAGCTTCTGAATTGGATCTTCGGCCAACCAAGAAACTTGGCCAAAACTTCGTGATCGACCCAAACACCATTCGCAAAATAGTGGCCGCCGCTCAGCTAAGCCCCACAGACAAAGTAGTTGAGATCGGGCCTGGTCTTGGCTCACTAACCCTTGGATTGCTTGAGAAAGTGGACCAGTTGATTGCCATTGAGTTTGATCAGAAGTTGGCCGTTAGGCTCGCTTCGACCCTCAAGCAAAAAGCTCCCCAGAAGAGCTGCCAGATACTTCACGCTGATGCAATGAATGTCACTCAGCTTGATTTTGAGCCCGATGCCTTGGTCGCCAATCTTCCATACAACATCTCAGTTCCGGTAATTCTTCACTTCCTAGAGAGCTTCCCTTCAATTTCCAAAGTCTTGGTTTTGGTGCAGGCTGAAGTGGCAGCACGCCTGGTTGCAGGACCCGGGTCCAAAACCTACGGGTCACCAAGTGCAAAGCTGGCTTGGTATGGCAAGGCTTCGGCCGCCGGGGTAGTTTCACGCAGCATCTTCTGGCCGGTTCCAAACGTGGACTCAGCTTTGGTGTACTTCCAGAAATCCAGCACACCGCTACAGACGAGTCTTCGAGCAGAAGTGTTTAGAGTTATAGACGGAGCTTTTGCCCAGCGCAGGAAAACTCTGCGGCAGGCTCTTTCGGGTTGGGCAGGTTCCCCTGATCAAGCAGAGCAGATTTTAGTGAAGGCTGGAGTTTCTCCTCAGGCTAGGGGAGAGGACCTGAGCATTGATGATTTTATTGAGGTGGCAAAACAGAAGTGATTTTTGAATCTGATCATCGCGCCAGTGAACCCACACTCGTAGGCTCTGCAATTCTTTCGGGAAACCAGGGGCAAATTTTTAACATCCTAAGGGATCCAACTTCTTGGGGGCAGGCGGAAACTCCGCGAGTAGTTAATGCAATAGAGCAGTCGAAGATAGTTTTTTCATTTGATGGAGAACAAAAAGCAGTGTCTACAGTTTCGGCTTGGAACTCAAATGTTACAGAGCTCGAGCTCGTGATGAGTGGGACAGTGGCTAACCAAGTTGGACAAGCCCAAATCAAGTACTGGAATGAAGTTGTTTCCATGCTGCAGAAACGGCTCAATGGGCCTCCCATTGTTGTTGCCTCAAGCCCTGGCAAGGTCAACGTTTACTTTGCCGTTGGGGCGTTTTTGAAAGATGGCTTTCATGATGTGGCAAGTTGCTATCAGGCCTTGAATCTTCGAGAGAAAGTACTCGTTGAACTCACCGGTAACTTCTCGATTGACTTCGCCGGTCCCTTTGAGAAAGAAAGCCAGCTACTCGTTCCAAAAGACAGAACGAATCTGGTCTATCGGGCAGGGCAGGAGCTAAAGGAACTTGGCTCAGCCATGGGTTCTGACAAGGTGTCCTTCTTGATTCACAAGAGCGTTCCGATAGCTGGGGGTATGGCTGGGGGATCAGCCGATGCCGCTGCCGCACTGGTTGCTCTAAACAGCCTGTTCGGATCAAAACTGGATGAGAAGCTTCCAGAGGCTGCGGCCAAGCTTGGCTCCGATGTTCCCTTTTCACTGATGGGAGGAACTGCCATTGGTGTTGGAAGAGGCGAAGTGCTTTCGAAGGTAGACGATGGTCCCGCCCTGCACTGGGTAATGACTCCCAACCCAGCGGGGCTTTCAACTCCTCAGGTATATCGTCAGCTGGATATCATGCGAATCAACCAGGGAATAGATGTCTCAGCCCTGGAGGCTCCAGAAGTTCCCGAAGAACTGTTGGAGGCAATCGCTTCCGGAGATGTAGCGGCGATAGCGAAGTTGATGCATAACGATCTAGAGATTGCAGCCGTTGCGATGTTGCCAGAGCTTGCTGATACTTTACGTGCGGGTCAAAAGGCTGGATCTGTTCGCTCAATGGTTTCAGGATCTGGTCCAACTATTGCCCACCTTGCCAAAAATGCAATTCACGCTGAACAAATCGCCACACGACTAAAAGCTGCGGGTTACCCGAGCCTTGTTACTTACACTTCAAGCTCCGGAACAAGGCTGGAGAACTAGTTGGCTCACCTTCTTGGGGCGGAGAAGATCCGCCTTAGCTTTGCAACAACCAGAGTCTTTGAGAATCTAACAATTGGTGTGCAAGACGGTGACCGAATAGG
>WLDW01000021.1 GCA_009704605.1 Actinomycetota bacterium | reverse complement strand
TCTCTAGCGCTAATCTAACTGGCGAGCCGGCTGCGATAACTTGTCAGCAAGCCGAAGGCTACCTTGGTTCAAAGGTTAAAGTTTATTTGGATGGTGGCTCAAGCCCGAAGGGCGAGGCGTCCACGATCTTGGACATGACTGACCTCGTTGATGCGATTGAGGATTCCGGAGAGCTAAAAACTACCGGCAAGGCTCGGATTGTTAGAAGAGGGGCTCTTAGCATTGACAAGCTAAAACTAGTTCTCGGGGAGCATCTTGAGGCTTAGCAAGTGAGAGCTTATTTGTTCATAATTGCCATAGCGGCAATTGTTACCTTCTCGGGAACCTATTTCACAATCCGGATGAGTCGTAAGCATCTGGTGATGCCAGAAATTAGAGATCGAGACTCTCACACCACTCCGACACCTCGCATAGGTGGTTTGGCCATGCTTGCGGGAATGTTTGCCGCTTTACTGGTTGCAGGGTCACTTACTTGGTTCGACTCTGTTTTCAGCGAACCACAAAGAATTCTTGCGATTGTTTCTGCCGCCACAGTGATTGTAATCGTCGGAGTTTTGGATGACTTCTTTGATCTGGACTGGACCATCAAGCTTGCAGGGCAAGTGTTAGCAGCTGGAATCCTTGCATGGCAGGGGGTCCAGATTGTTTCTTTGCCAATCGGGGGACTTGTTATTGGTAGCTATGCGGTCTCGATGATAATCACCATCTTTTTGATCGTTTTGATCATGAATGCAGTGAACTTTATCGATGGGTTAGATGGTCTCGTTGCTGGGGTAGTGCTTATTGGAACCAGCGCTTTTTTCCTCTACACCTATCTAGTTACCCAGCAAACTTCGCCAACCAACTACTTCAACCTGGCGTCTCTAATCTCAGCAATCGTGGTGGGAATGGCATTGGGGTTTCTTCCATTCAATTGGCACAAAGCCAAAATTTTCATGGGCGATAGCGGATCGATGCTGCTTGGTCTATTGATGGCAACAGCCGCGTTGGCGGTCACGGGGCAAATTGACCCTGCTGCGGTATCCAGTCGGGTGTTAGCTCCTGCTTTCTTGCCAATTGTCTTGCCGCTTGCAATTTTGTTGCTTCCGCTGCTTGATTTGCTACTGGCAGTGATTCGAAGAGTCAGAGCGGGAAAGTCACCTTTCAGGGCAGACAAGAGTCACATCCACCACAAGCTTCAAGATTTGGGTCACGGCCACGTTGGCTCAGTTCTGGTCTTTTATTTTTGGACGGCCATAATCTCTTTCGGTGGTTTATCGCTGATGTTTATTCCGACAGAGCTTGCACTCTTGATTGCTGTCCTGGCCGCAATCCCAGTCACTATTTATACCGTTTGGCCGGTGCTAAACGCCCTTAGACAACCGGCACTGAACGCCCTTAGAAAGAGAGCGCCCAAATGACAACTACTTCCTCGGCAGATCAACTATTCATAAAGGTCTTGGCTCAGGGTTCACTTTTGATCGGCTTGATTGCCACGGTGGGATCGGTAGTTGGATACTTTGTTGATTCCGAGAAGGGTGTGCCAAGTGCGCTTATTGGTGCATCGCTGGCGCTTGTTTTTACGAGCCTTACCTTAGCTAGCGTCTTGATTGGCAGAAGGCTTTCTCTGGCCGGGTTCTTTGGAGCGGTCATGGGAGGCTGGCTGGTGAAGCTAATTGGCTTTGCGTTTGTGGTTGGGTTCTTGGCGAGGGCCGAATTCATAAATGGCCCAGTGCTGTTTTTTACCCTGGTCGCAGCCATCCTTGGATCGCTGGCAATTGACACTATTGCCGTGCTCTCAGCCCGAATTCCCGTGGTCGAGGGCTAGTTTTTTTCTTGCTAGAATTTTGATAAATGGCTTGGTGTTGGACACTGAGACGCTGTAAATCGCCGTGACTTCGTTCACCCCGAAACAGGAGACCACCCTGCTAGATAACGCTCTGAGCCTGATTATCAAGGCTTCGGTCACCGACGACTCGGGCAATTACAAAGGGCCCTCCATCATGGAGTTCTACCCTGAGATTCTGTTCTTCGAGGGCACCCCATTTGCGATAAACAGAATCATTTTGGTGAGACTACTAGTTGTTTTGCTGCTAATCGTCCTGTTTTCTCTTTGGATTAGACAGTTCGACAAGGCGACAAAAAACCAGGTATTTGTTCCAACCAAGTTCCAGCTCATGGGTGAGATTTCCCTCAACTTTGTTAGAACCAGTATCGCCCACGGTCAGCTCGGAAAAGTTGACGGCGACAGGTTCCTACCTCTTCTGACCACAGTGTTCTTCACGGTTCTGGGGCTAAACATCACCGGAATTATCCCAGGGCTCAACATTTCTTCCAATGCACTAATTGGTTACCCGATCGTGCTAGCTGTTGCTGCATATGCGACCTTTATCTATGCGGGTGTCAAAAAGCACGGAATTGGATACTTCAAGAGTGCGGTGGCTCCCGCGGGTGTTCCACCAGCTTTGTACGTGATGGTTGTGCCTATCGAGATTCTTTCGACCTTCATTCTTCGCCCAGTTACGCTCGCGCTTCGACTAACCATGAACATGCTCGCAGGGCACCTTTTGCTGGTGCTTTGCTTTAGCGCAACCCAGTTCTTTGTCTTCTACGCCGATGGCCTGTTTGGCTTCTTCGGGGTAGGAACATTCATATTTGGATTCGCCTTTACTCTTTTTGAGATTTTGGTGAGTTTCTTACAGGCTTATGTGTTCACCCTGCTAACAACTGTTTACATTCAGTTGGCACTGGCGGATGAGCACTAAAGGATCTGACAACCGTCAGGGATAAACCACGGAAGGGAAAAACAAGTGGACATCACAAACATCGCCGAGCTATCCGGCAACATTGCAGTAGTTGGCTACGGCCTCGCAGCGATTGGCCCAGGTATCGGTGTAGGTCTAGTTGTATCTAAGACCATCGAAGCAACCGCACGCCAGCCAGAACTAGCGTCAAAACTACAGGTCACAATGTGGCTGGGTATTGCATTTACCGAAGCGCTAGCGCTTATTGGTCTTGCAACTCCATTCATCTTCGCTTAAGCAAAAGTTAAGGACTAAACCATGATTTCAAGGATTATCGTCTTAGCGGCGGAGGAAGAAACTAAGAATCCTCTTCTGCCCGCCGACTACGACATTCTTTGGTCTTCGGTCGTTTTTGCCATCATGCTTACGTTCTTCTGGCTAAGGGTTCTTCCCAGCTTCAAGAAGGTACTCAATGAAAGAACTGAAGCTATCGAGGGACGTTTGGCTGCTGCAGAGAAGGCTCAATCCGAGGCTGCTGCAAAAACTGACGAACTATCGAAAGCTCAGGAGAACACTCGCGCTGAAGCTAGCGCAATTCGCGAAGAAGCGCGTGCCGAAGGCGCTGCGATTCTGGCCGAGTTGAAAGAGCAAGCTCAAGCCGAGGCGGCCAGAATCACTCAGACCGCCAAGGCCCAAATTGAGGCAGAGCGTCAAGCTGCCCTGATTAGTTTGCGCTCCGAAGTGGGATCAATGGCAATCGATTTGGCATCCAAGGTTGTTAGCCAGAGCTTGAAAGACAGCGCAACTGCCTCCAAGGTTGTTGATGATTTCTTGAAAGATCTAGAAAATTCCGAAAAGGCAGGCAAGTAAGCATCATGTCGAGCTCTACCAGGCAAGCACTAAAAGCGGCTAAGGAAATCCTTACCCCGCTTCTAGTGGACGCTGACCTTAGATTCGCGGAAGAGATTTTCGTGATCAGTTCAGCCATGTCTGGATCGAAACAACTGCGCAACATTCTCTCGGACCCTTCCGCTGAGATTTCGGGCAAGAAAAATGCCCTGAGCGCAGTGTTTGGAGCATCGGTTTCGGCCAAGGCAGTTGAGTTGGCTGGAAAGATCGTCGCTCTGCGTTGGTCCAAGGGTTCTGATCTTGTTAGCGCAATGGAGCAGCTAGCCGTGCATTCCGTTGCTGCCATTGCCGCAAGATCCAAATCCCTTGAGGCCCTGGAAGCTGAGCTGTTCGAATTCCGCAAGGTTGTCGACTCAGACCAGCAGCTACAGATTGCTTTGGCTTCAAGGCAGGCAAGCGATGAGCAAAAACTCACCATGGTAAACCAACTGATTTCAGGAAAGTTTGGCAAGGAAGCCAGCTTGCTGATTCGGTTTGCGGTAATTGGCTCAGCCAAAGTTCGCATTTCGGTTGTTCTGGAGCAGTTTGGCAAGTTACTTGCCGCTTACGCGGAGCGCTTGGTGGCAACCGTTACTGTTGCCCAAGCCTTGAGCGATTCGCAGCAAGCGCAACTTGAGAAGTCACTTTCCAGAGATTACGGAAATGACCTACGTCTTAACATCGAGATAGATCCAGCAATTCTCGGTGGCATCAAGGTTCAAATAGCTGGAGAAGTTATTGACGGAAGCATTGCTAACCGTCTCAAGCAAGCAAAGATGATGCTGGCCTAGGCCAGCGTTTAACCGGGGTTCGCCCCAGAAGTAGAGGAAGCAAATGGCAGATCTAAAAATCAGCCCAGATGAGATTCGCGATGCCCTGAAGGGTTTCGTGAACTCCTACGAGAGCGACAAGGCTTCGCGCAACGAGGTTGGACACGTAATCGATGCCGGTGACGGTATCGCTCACGTTGAAGGACTTCCCTCCGCGATGGCCAACGAGCTTCTAAAGTTTGCTGATGGAACCCTAGGTCTTGCTCTAAACCTTGACGAGCGTGAGATCGGAACCGTTATCCTCGGAAACTTTGAGGGCATCGAAGAAGGTATGGAAGTTCAGCGCACTGGCGAGGTTCTCTCTGTTCCAGTTGGAGATGCTTTCCTAGGTCGAGTGGTTGACCCGCTGGGTAACCCAATTGATGGTTTAGGCGAGATCAAAGCAGAAGCTCGTCGTGCCCTTGAGCTTCAGGCTCCTGGCGTTATGGCTAGAAAGTCAGTTCACGAGCCATTACAAACCGGTATCAAGGCCATCGACGCCATGATTCCAATTGGTCGCGGACAGCGTCAGCTAATCATTGGTGACCGCCAGACCGGTAAGACCGCAATCGCGATTGACACAATCATTAACCAAAAGGCCAACTGGGCAACCGGAGATCCAACCAAGCAGGTTCGGTGCATCTATGTAGCAATTGGTCAAAAAGGTTCCACCATCGCCGGTATCAAAGCAGCTTTGGAAGAAGCGGGCGCACTGGAATACACAACCATCGTTGCGTCCCCTGCCTCTGACCCAGCTGGTTTCAAGTATTTAGCGCCGTATACAGGCAGCGCTATTGGACAGCACTGGATGTATGGCGGCAAGCACGTGCTGATCATCTTTGATGACCTATCAAAGCAAGCAGAAGCTTACCGAGCAGTTTCTCTTTTGCTTCGTCGTCCACCAGGCCGTGAGGCTTACCCGGGAGACGTGTTCTACCTACACTCTCGCTTGCTAGAAAGATGTGCCAAGCTCAACGACGAATTGGGTGCTGGATCGATGACTGGACTTCCAATCATCGAAACCAAGGCCAACGACGTTTCTGCATATATTCCAACCAACGTGATTTCGATCACCGACGGTCAGATCTTCTTGCAGTCGGATCTGTTCAACGCCAACCAGCGTCCAGCTATCGATGTTGGTATCTCCGTTTCTCGAGTCGGTGGAGCAGCCCAGGTGAAGGGAATCAAGAAGGTTTCTGGAACTCTAAAGCTTGAGCTTGCTCAGTACCGCTCACTAGAAGCCTTCGCGATGTTCGCATCTGACTTGGATGCGGCATCTCGTCAGCAGCTAGCTCGCGGAGCGCGATTGATGGAGCTGCTAAAGCAGCCACAGTACTCTCCGTACCCAGTTGAGGACCAGACAGTTTCTATTTGGGCTGGAACCTCGGGCAAGTTGGATGAAGTGCCTGTTGAAGATGTTCTTCGCTTCGAGTCGGAGTTCTTGGATTACCTAAAGCGCAACAGCAAGGTAATCGAGACCATTCGTGAAACCAAGAACCTCGAGGATGACACCATCCGCGAGTTGGATGCAGCCATTGACAAGTTCAAGAAGGGCTTCCAAACCGGCCAGGGTGTTCCACTTTCTTCTTTGGGTAACGAAGCTGTGAACGCTTTGGAAGAAGAAGAAGTAAACCAGGAAAAGATCGTCAAGCAAAAGCGCTAAAGCGTAGTTGCCAATTCGAGACTAGGAAAGGAGAGATATGGGAGCGCAGCTAAGGGTCTACCGACAGAAAATCAAGTCGGCACAGACCACAAAGAAAATAACTCGCGCCATGGAGCTTATTTCGGCTTCCCGTATTTACAAGGCTCAGCAACGTGTTGCTGCCTCCACTCCTTACTCAAGAGCGGTAACCCGTGCGGTATCAGCGGTAGCGACCTACTCGAACATCGATCACCCGCTGACTACTGAGCCAGAGACCATTGATCGCGCGGCGGTAGTTATCTTTACCTCCGATCGTGGTCTTGCTGGAGCGTTTTCTTCAAACGTTCTAAAAGAAGTTGAGCAGCTAGTAACGCTTTTGAAGAGCCAGGGTAAAGACGTTGTTTACTACCTGGTTGGAAGAAAGTCCGTTAGCTACTTCAATTTCCGCAGGAGGCTATCTCGGCAGCAGTGGGTTGGTGGCACTGACCTTCCTGAGTTCGAAACTGCTAAATCAATTGCCGATGCGCTGTTGGCTGATTTCAACACCGATGCCAAAGATGGGGGAGTAGACGAGATTCACATGGTCTATAACCGCTTCGTGTCTATGATTTCTCAGGTTCCAGAAGTTGTGCGCTTGCTTCCTCTTGAGGTAGTTGAGGGTGTTGAAGAGCCTTCCAAGAGCGAGATCTTCCCGCTTTACGAGTTTGAGCCAGATGTAAACAAGGTGCTTGATGCATTGCTACCGGTTTACATCGAGAGCAGAATCTTCAACGCAATGCTTCAGTCTTCAGCTTCCGAGCACGCTGCACGTCAGAAGGCTATGAAGTCAGCAACCGATAATGCCGAGAAGCTGATTTTGAACTACACCCGTTTGAGCAACCAGGCACGTCAATCAGAAATTACGCAACAGATTTCCGAAATCGTCGGTGGTGCGGATGCACTAGCCACCGTTGGCGATGAGGACTAAGAGAAAGATAAGAAATGGCTGAGACAAAGACAACCCCACAGGCAGGCACCGGGCGCATTGCTCGAGTAAATGGTCCGGTGGTTGACATCGAGTTCCCGCACGATGCCATCCCTGAGATCTACAACGCCCTCACAACAGAGATTGACCTGTTGGGAGAAACCACGACTCTAACTCTTGAGGTGGCTCAGCATCTAGGTGATGACCTAGTTCGCGCCATTGCCTTGAAGCCAACCGATGGTTTGGTTCGCGGTGGCACAGTGTCTGACACCGGAGCGCCAATTTCTGTTCCAGTTGGAGATGTCACCAAGGGCCACGTTTTCAACGTGACCGGTGAAGTTCTAAACGCTAAGCCAGGCGAGAAGATTGAAGTTACCGAGCGTTGGCCAATTCACCGTCAGCCGCCAGCTTTCGACCAGCTTGAGTCAAAGACTCAGATGTTCGAAACCGGAATCAAGGTTATTGACCTTCTAACCCCTTACGTATTGGGTGGAAAGATTGGTCTATTCGGTGGTGCCGGTGTTGGTAAGACCGTTTTGATTCAGGAAATGATTTACCGTGTGGCAGAAAACCACGATGGTGTTTCGGTTTTCGCCGGTGTAGGTGAGCGTACTCGTGAGGGTAACGACCTAATCGACGAAATGACCGAGTCGGGCGTTATCGACAAGACCGCGCTGGTGTTCGGCCAGATGGATGAGCCACCAGGCACGCGTCTTCGCGTTGCTCTTTCGGCTTTGACCATGGCCGAGTACTTCCGTGACGTTCAGAAGCAAGACGTGCTTTTGTTCATCGACAACATTTTCCGCTTTACCCAGGCAGGTTCTGAGGTGTCGACTCTTCTAGGTCGCATGCCTTCTGCTGTGGGTTACCAGCCGAACTTGGCCGATGAGATGGGTCTATTGCAGGAGCGAATCACCTCAACCCGTGGTCACTCGATCACTTCGTTGCAGGCAATTTACGTTCCAGCCGACGACTACACCGACCCGGCGCCGGCAACCACATTTGCCCACTTGGATGCGACCACCGAGCTTTCTCGTGAAATCGCTTCGAAGGGTCTATACCCAGCGGTTGACCCGTTGACTTCGACCTCTCGAATTCTTGACCCTCGCTACATCAGCAAGGATCACTACGAGACCGCAACATCGGTAAAGCGCATCCTGCAGAAGAACAAAGAACTACAGGAAATCATCGCCATCCTCGGTGTCGAGGAGCTTTCTGAAGAAGACAAGATCACTGTTTCACGCGCGCGCCGCATTCAGCAGTACTTGTCACAGAACACCTACATGGCTACCAAGTTCACCGGTGTTCCTGGTTCTACTGTTCCGATCAAAGACACCATCGAGGGCTTCCACAAGATTGCCACCGGTGAGTTCGACCACATTCCAGAGCAGGCCTTCTTCAACGTTGGTGGCCTTGACATGGTTATGGAAAACTACGCTCGTATTCAGAAGGAATCAGGCAGCAAGTAATGTCTGACAAAACCCTTCGCGTCGAGCTTGTGGCTGCCGATCAGGCAGTCTGGAGTGGTGACGCCAAAATGGTTATCGCCAAGACAGTCGAGGGTGAAATTGGTTTGCTGCCTGGGCACGAGCCGATGCTTGCGATTTTGGCCGCGGGCGAAGTGCGCATCACGCTGCCAACCGGCGAAAAGTTGGTTGCCTCGGCAGAAGACGGATTCTTGTCAATTGAGCACGATGTTTTGACAATTTTCGCTCGTCACGCAGCGCTCGTTTAAGGTTTCAAAAGAAAATCCCCCGCAACTTCTGCGGGGGACTCTTTCTTTAAGAGAAGAGAGTTCTTTACTCGGTGCGAGTTGGGTGTTCTGGTCGCTCGCGACGGTTAGCTGCCGGAACCCACTTGACGTCGCCGCCGTGCTTGATGTTTGCATAGCGGGCGAGAACAAACAAAAGGTCGCTCAGGCGGTTTAGGTACTTTGCCGCAACTGGGCTGACTCCGCCATCGTTGTGCCCCTTCTTGGCGGGTTCGGTTCCGTATGCCTCGATTGCGTGCCAGGTCGCTCGCTCGGCGCGTCGCACTACAGTTCGGGCGAGGTGCAGACCTGCCGCTAAGCCAGAGCCACCAGGAAGAATGAAAGAGTCAAGCTTTTCGAGCTGAGAGTTGTATTTGTCGATTGCTGTTTCGAGGGCATCGATCCAGATTGCATCAACGCGCAGTGGCTCGTATTCGTAATGCTCGTTCAGCGGGTTCGATAGGTCGGCACCGAGGTCGAACAGATCGTTCTGAATTTGTGACAGCAGCTGCAAGGTTTCGTGATCGAACTCATTACGTGCCAACGAGACCGCAACACCAATTGCAGAGTTAGCCTCGTCGACGTCGGCGTAAGCCTCGATGCGAGGGTCGGTCTTTCGAGTGCGCGAGAAGTCGCTCAAACCGGTGGTGCCCTCGTCGCCGGTGCGTGTGTAAATCTTCGTAAGTTTGACCATGACTCAAGTCTAAGCCGACCTCGCACGAGCCTTTTGCGGAGCAACCTAGACTTGGCAAATGCTGTTCTTGCTTCCCCCTTCAGAGACCAAGGCACCCCGTGCGTATCCAGGTGCGATTGAGAATTCGCTCTCGGTTAGACAGGTTGCGCTAGCTTTCGGCACTCTTGAACCCGCT
>WLDW01000020.1 GCA_009704605.1 Actinomycetota bacterium | reverse complement strand
TTCAATGATTGCAGCGCTTTCTGGACTCGCGCTTTCTAATCAAGTCTCAACTGTAGAAGAGCTAGCAAAAAGCTACGGTAACTGGGATGGTATTCGCACTAACCATGTGATTAGTTCAAATGGAAGCTTTTTCGACGAATCAGGATCCTCCAGGGGCCTATCAACCAGGGAGGATCTCGAGCTCTTGTTGGCGCTACGAAAGCAAGCCGATCTTGTCATTGTGGACGCGGTAACAGCGCGTAACGAGCAATACAAAAAACTTTCTTCGTCACATTTGGCAATTGTTTCGGCATCGGGAAACTTCAAGTCGATTCCAGCAGCTGACGCTTCTTCTGGGGCTACTCTTTTTAGCCCCAGCAATGCAAGTCGTGACGATTCCAAGCTCGAACACGTTGTAATTCATCCATCCGAACCCTTTGTCGCGCTCTTGGACTGGGCTAAGCGAATGAACATGAAAGCTCTTCTTCTTGAGGCGGGGCCGACCCTGACAAATGTGTGCTTGGCAACCACTCATGTGGCTCAATCTGCAATCACCATCAGCCCTAGGCTCTTGCCCGAATCACTAACGCCACAAAGGAATCCATTTAGCAACTCAGGATCTCTGGTATCTCTCGCGGAATCCGAGGATGCGACATTTACCCTCTGGGCCTACTAACGGCGTGGCTGGAGCCTAAATTCAAGGCGGGCTCTTAAGCTGGAAAAAATGCTTGAGATCGCGGATGTGACCAATACGGCTGCTGATTTTCAGCTAGCTGTGATGTCTTTGCGCCAAGCGGATATTCGATCTGATCTAAACGTTACAGAGATCCCTTCTCCAGACAAGCTAGCTAAACACTCGCTTGCTCTAGCCGCCCACGTTGGAGCAGAGTCACACGCTGCCCAAGCTGATGCGGGGACTGGAAGATTCGTGCTTCTTAACTCCGACATCCCACAAGAGGGCTGGGGTGGAAACTTTCGAATTATCTGCTTCGCAAAATCTCCCCTCGAAACCGACATAGGTCAGGATGAGCTGATCACCGACGTCTGCTGGGCCTGGTTAGAAGACTCGTTGAAAGCCCGCGGCGCCGGATACACCCTCCAGGCGGGCACCATCACCAGAATTATCTCGCAAGGATATGGTGCGATGTCCGGTCAGAGCGATCACGCCGAGCTCGAGCTACGAGCATCATGGTCGCCCACCGATTCGAATTTTTCGGCCCATCTCGAAGCCTGGCAGGATCTTTTGTGCATGATGTCTGGATTGCCTCCAGAATCAGGAATAAGCAGAATCTAATTTGACTGCTACAGAGTCAAGCCCTCTCGAAGCTGAACCCGTAACACTTGAAACACTTGCAGCACCTAGATCTAAATTCCACCTTGTTACAAATCCCAAAGAGCTCGCTGTTTCAATTGACCACCTTGCAAGCACACCTGGACCAGTCGCAGTTGATGCCGAAAGAGCGTCGGGTTTCAAGTACTCGCAGCGAGCGTATCTAGTTCAGCTAAAAACCGAGCACTCCGACATATTCTTGATTGACCCAACAACCGATTCTTCATTGGTTGATTCTCATGAATTTTCTCAACTTCGCGAGTTTCTTTCCGACCGTGAGTGGATACTCCACGCAGCTACTCAGGACATACCTTGTCTCGAAGAACTCGGCTTACACCCCAAAGCAATTTTCGATACAGAGCTAGCGGGAAGGCTGACTGGCCAACCACGGGTCGGTCTCGGTTCCTTGGTTGAATCACTGCTGCAAATCGGTCTTGCCAAAGAGCACTCGGCCGCAGATTGGAGCACCAGGCCGTTACCCGAGAGTTGGTTGAACTATGCAGCACTCGATGTTGAGCTACTGCATGAACTTAGGACAAGCCTGCAAATGCTGCTTGAGGCTCAAGGTAAATCCGAATGGGCTAATCAGGAGTTTGAAAACCTGCTGTCATTCAAGCCAAAGCCAGCTAAACAAGATCGCTGGCGCGGAATCTCCGGCCTTTCCAAAGTTTCTGATCAGCTGTCTTTGGAGGTAGCGAGGCAACTTTGGTTGGCACGCGAAGAACTCGCCATCAAGCTGGATGTGTCTCCCGGAAGGTTGATTCCTGACGCTTCGATCTTGGCTGTCGCCATTGCTAAACCAAGGACTAGACCAGAGCTAGCTTCGCTTCGAAGCTTTAATGGCCGAGCTTCCAGAAGCTATCTGGATCTTTGGTGGGACGCACTGCAATCAGCGCTCAAGGCAACGGTTCTACCGCCTGTTAGAGCAGAAAGAACAGAAGGTATTCCAAATCACCGCAACTGGGCGGCCAAGTATCCAGAGGCTGATCGGCGTTTGCGTCACGCTAAGAATGCATTAACTCAAATTAGCGAGAAAGCAAATGTCCCCTTGGAGAACCTTCTTACTCCAGATTTCTTAAGGCAGATTTGTTTTGCGCCTCCAGAACCAGCAACGCTTGAGAGCGTGAGTCAGACTCTGACGGGATTTGGTGCAAGAAGGTGGCAGGTTGATCTAACCGCTGATGCGATTACGGATTCAATTATTCGGCTAGACGAGCCTGATCAGAAACCACAGAGTCCTCAGGAATAGCTCTAGCGTGTGGGACACGTGCTCCAAGAACTTGGGCAACAATCTCGCGGGATATGTCCTGGGCGTTTAAGCCAACGCGATCTAGAATTTCATCTCTGGAAGCGTGCTCCAGGAACTCATCCGGTAATCCGATTTCACTAAGTGCGGTATCAACTTGAGCCGCGCGTAGGTCCTGACGAACTCGGGTTCCAATTCCACCAACTCGAATTCCATCCTCGATTGTCACAACTAACCTGTGCTTGCTTGCAAGTGAAACAACAGATTCAGGAACTGGAATGACCCAACGAGGATCAATTACCGTCGCGCCGATTCCCTGATCGGCAAGCATCTTGGCTACCTGTAGTCCCATGTGAGCCATAGAACCAACGGTCAGAATTAGCACGTCCTTTGCAGGGCTCTCCATGAGCACGTCGACGCCGTCAGCTAGTCGCCTAACGGCCTCTATCTCGGAAGAAACAGAGCCCTTCGGGAATCTGATAACAGTCGGCGCATCGGATACCTCGATAGCTTCATTCAGTTCCTCGACAAGTCGTTTTCCATCTCGAGGTGAAGCAATTCTGATTCCCGGCACAATTTGTAGCATGGCCAGATCCCACATTCCGTGATGGCTAGCGCCATCGGGTCCTGTAACGCCGGCGCGGTCAAGTACGAAGGTGACTCCTGCCTTGTGAAGAGCAACATCCATCAAGACCTGGTCGAAAGCGCGACCCATAAAAGTCGCATACACGGCAACAACTGGATGCAGTCCACCAAAGGCCATACCAGCCGCCGAAGTCACTGCGTGCTGCTCGGCAATACCAACATCGAACACTCGCTCTGGGAACTTATCGGCAAATTTGTGTAGCCCAACCGGGATAAGCATCGCTGCAGTGATGCCAATTACATTTGGCTTGTTCTTGGCAATCTCGACCATTTCATCGGCGAAGACACCAGTCCAGCTCTGCTTACCAGAATCTCCGACGGCCTTACCGGTATCTGGATCAATTTGACCAACTGCGTGGAATTGATCCGCCTCATCGCTGACGGCTGGTTCGTAACCCTTTCCTTTTTGGGTAATAGCGTGAACGATAACTGGATTGGCATATTTCTTTGCCTGCTTGAGAGCCTCTTCCATCGCGTTCATGTCGTGGCCATTTACTGGACCGATGTACTTCAAATCTAGATTTGGAAAGATTCCTTTTGGCGCAAATGTTCCAAGAAGTCCTTTAGCTGCGCCACGTAATGTGGAGTAAGCCATTTTCCCTGGCATACCGAATTTGTAAAACACTTTACGGCTTAGCCTGTAGAGCCTGCGATAAATACGCTCGGTTCGGATTCCATTTAGGTACCTCGCCAAGCCACCAATAGTTGGAGCGTAGGATCTCCCGTTGTCGTTGACAACAATCACAAGCTTGCGGTCATTATCATCGCTGATGTTATTCAGAGCTTCCCAGGTCATTCCTCCGGTAAGTGCGCCATCTCCAACAACCACGATCACGTACCGATCATCTTGCTTGGTTAGGCGATAGGCCTTGGCGATTCCATCACCCCAGGAAATTGAAGAAGAAGCGTGTGAGCTCTCGACGATGTCATGAACCGACTCAGAGCGTTGCGGGTAGCCAGCAAGGCCTTCCTTAGAACGCAAGTTATCAAAGTTTTTACGTCCAGTGAGCAGCTTGTGAACATAGGACTGATGGCCGGTATCAAAGATGATGCTGTCTTTGGGAGAATCAAAAACACGATGAATGGCCAACGTTGTTTCAACTACGCCAAGGTTTGGGCCTAGGTGTCCGCCGGTTTTTGCAACCTTGGATATCAGGAATTCACGAATGTCCTGGGCAAGCTCGATGACCTCAGCGTCTTTTAGACCCTTTAGGTCCTCTGGTCCGTTGACTCTATCTAGGATGCTCATTCGAAGGCTAACTTCCTCTATGCCGTTACTAACGATCGAAGCACATACTGCAAGATTCCGCCATGACGGAAATAGTCCGCTTCTCCAGGGGTGTCGATTCGCAAAGTCGCCTCAAACTCAACAGTTTGCTTGCCAGGCTTGGAGTGCTCGCTTGGCTTGGCAACAACTTTTAGGGTCTTAGGTGTGAGACCCTCGTTGAGTTTCTCAACACTTGAGATGTCGAAAATCTCCGTTCCATCAAGACCCAAAGAATCAGCCGAGGCTCCCGCTGGGAACTCCAGCGGTAGAACCCCCATACCAATTAGGTTGCTGCGGTGAATGCGCTCGAAGCTCTGGGTGATTACGGCGCGAACACCAAGCAAGCTGGTGCCCTTGGCGGCCCAGTCTCTTGAAGATCCGGAGCCGTACTCTTTGCCACCAAGAATTACTAGCGGTGTACCAGCAGCCTGGTAGTTCTGAGAAGCGTCATAAATAAATGCCTGATCCCCCGCGGCTTTAGTGAAATCTCTCGTGTAACCACCCTCAACATCTTGAAGTAGCTGATTGCGCAAACGAATATTGGCGAATGTTCCACGAATCATTACCTCGTGATTTCCGCGACGAGATCCGTAGCTGTTGAAGTCAACCCGAGATACTCCGTGCTCGGTCAGGTACTTACCGGCAGGTGAATCAGCTTTGATAGAACCAGCTGGGCTGATGTGATCAGTTGTCACAGAGTCACCGAGCTTCGCAAGCACGCGAGCTCCTTGAATATCTGTAACCGGACTGGGCTTCATTTTCATTCCGTCGAAGTAAGGCGGTTTGCGAACATAAGTTGATTTCGGATCCCAAGAGAAAGTGTCGCCAGTTGGAGTGTCAAGAGATTGCCACCTCTTGTCACCATCGAATACACCTGCGTACTGGGTGGTGAACATGTCTGAGTTAATTGACGAATCGATAGTGCTCTGCACTTCTTCTGGTGTTGGCCAAATATCTCTCAAGAAGACATCGTTTCCAGAAGCATCGTCACCAAGAGAGTCTTTTTCGAAATCAAAGTCCATGGTTCCAGCTAACGCGTAAGCGATAACTAATGGCGGTGACGCTAGGTAGTTCATCTTCACATCTGGGTTGATCCGACCTTCAAAGTTTCTGTTTCCTGAAAGCACCGCGGTAACCGCCAAATCATTCTCGTTCACGGCAGCGGAGATTTCCTCGTCAAGCGGTCCTGAGTTTCCAATGCAGGTGGTGCAGCCATAGCCAACTAGCTGGAAACCTAGTGCGTCTAGGTCCCTAGTAAGACCTGCTTTGTCGTAGTAGTCAGTTACGACTTTGGAGCCCGGAGCTAAGGAAGTTTTCACCCAAGGCTTAGCCTTGAGTCCCTTGGCAACAGCTTTTCTAGCAAGTAATCCAGCCGCCATCATTACCGATGGGTTAGAGGTGTTGGTGCAAGAGGTAATTGACGCGATACTGACGTGTCCGTTATCCATCGAGAATTCTTTTCCAGACACCTTTGCCGGCTTCGAAGCTTTTGAGGAGTAGGTAAGGATGTCTTTTGCGAATTGGTTCTTTGACTTAGACAATTCGATTCGATCCTGTGGCCGCTTAGGTCCTGCAATAGAAGGCACCACTGTCGCAAGATCAAGCTCTAGATACTCGCTGTATCGAGGTTCGATCGAAGGATCGTGCCACAGGCCTTGGGCTTTGCTGTATTGCTCAACGAGATCAATCTCAGCTTGCTTTCTTCCGGTGAAACGAAGGTAATCAAGGGTTACTCCGTCGATTGGGAAAATCGCAACAGTCGAACCAAACTCAGGGCTCATGTTTCCAATAGTTGCTCGGTTTGCTAGTGGAACAGAAGCAACACCAGCTCCATAGAACTCAACAAACTTGCCAACAACTCCGTGCTGGCGAAGTTTCTCAGTGATTGTTAACACAACGTCAGTCGCGGTTGCGCCCATTGGAATCTGTCCAGTGAGCTTGAAACCTACAACTTTAGGAATCAGCATGGAAACTGGCTGGCCAAGCATCGCTGCCTCGGCTTCGATGCCTCCAACACCCCAACCCAAAACTCCAAGGCCGTTTACCATTGTGGTGTGAGAGTCGGTTCCAACGCAGGAATCTGGGTAAGCAAGTAACTGGCCGCCAACATTTCTGGTCATGACAGTTCGAGCTAGGTACTCAATGTTGACCTGATGCACGATTCCGGTGCCAGGAGGTACCACTTTGAAATCATCGAAAGCCATTTGACCCCAGCGTAGGAATTGGTAACGCTCAGCGTTGCGCTGGTACTCAAATTCAACGTTCTTCTCGAATGCATCCTTGGATCCCGCCACATCGATAACTACCGAGTGATCGATAACCAACTCAGCAGGAGCTAGCGGATTGATTTTCTTCGGGTCTCCCCCAAGATCCACCATGGCCTCGCGCATAGTTGCGAGGTCCACAACACAGGGCACACCAGTGAAGTCCTGCATGATTACTCGTGCCGGGGTGAACTGAATCTCAGTGTCAGGCTCCGCCTTTGGGTCCCAGTCCACGATTGATTGGATATGAGAGGAAGTTACGTTTGCACCGTCTTCGGTTCTTAGAAGGTTCTCAAGAAGGATCTTTAGGCTGTATGGCAAAGTCTTGGTATCAAGCTTGCTGATATCAAAGATTCGATAAGACTCGTTGCCTACCTTAAGCTCGCGCGCTACGCCGAAACTGTCAATCTTGGACATCTATAACTCCTACATTTTTGAGCAAATCAGCTCCAGCTATCAAATTTACCACTTACCTGGTTCGAAGCACCGTGGCTCGAAGTATTAGCCAGGTAACAAGAATAACTAGCGCATAAAGCGGTGGCCCCATGGCAACACGGGCTGTAGCCAACAGTTCAGCACTACCGGCCAAATACAGCGGAACCTGAACAGCAAGACGAAGGCTGAAGAAACCCACCCACATCGCTGTTACTAGCGAGTAAATTGTTACCTTCTTGAGGTCCTTGCGCCAGCTCGTGGCATTGCCACGAAGAACCTCAACCAGAACACCGATAATTGGCCAGCGAACCAAAATAGAAATCAATAGCACGCTGCCGTAAACAGCATTGGTTATGAATCCTGGGACAAAGTAATCAACTGCTTCTCCACCTTCGCGAAGAGCCAGCCAAGCAGCAAACCCAACAGCTACCGCACCGATCAAGGCACTGCTGGCAGACTTGCGAGTGATCAAGCGATAAACAATAAACAACGCTGACGCTGACGCTGCCAAGGAAACCGAAACAATTGCTTGTCCGGTTAACGCAAAACTGATTCCAAACAGCAGGCTTGGAATAATCGTCTCCGCTATTCCTATCTTCCCACCCATTCCTTCAAGAAGTGACTTGCTGTCCAGGCTTAGTTTTCCATCTACCGAATTAACCCCAAGTTTTTTGGCCGCCGAATCTCTAAACTTCTCGTCGGTCATTTGCTAACGCTTTTTTGAGCGCCTGAAGGCGCAACTATTTCCAGAAGTTCCTTTGGCGGCATTGGCGAGCTACCTCGAACAACAACTGCAGATCTAAAGATTTCAATAATGTGCGACATCGAGAGAGTGTCGCCAAGAGCAAGGCCTGTTATTACTCCGCGCAAGAACCACTTGGGTCCATCCACGCCAATGAATTTTGCCAGCCTCGTGCCACCATCACTGGTTGGGATCTGCGCGTTTAGTTCTGGCCCTAACGGCCCAACCACGCTTTCAGTTTTACCGCCCTGCGCCAAAATTGATTGCTCTAACGACGCACGAATCTCGTGCCAAACACCTTCAGCTCCGGGGGCGCTAAATGCTTGCAGCTGCAGGGTGGAGCCTTTGTGTTCAACGGTCAAAGCCACGATCTTGTTGGTTGATGATTCCACCTCGAGCTTGTAAGTGACGTCGTCACGCATTGGAAGTTGAATAGCACCAAAATCAATGGTGGGCCGAACTTGGACCAGCTCGGTAACGTCGAAGGGGCCACCACTTAGCCGATCAATCGGCTGGGATTTTGCTTTGCCGTAGTTGTCCATCTACTTATTTCCCGTCGATCCAAAGCCAGCTTGACCCCGGTCAGAATCAGGAAGTTGGTCAACGGCAATGAAATTCGCTTGCTCAACGCTTTGGATCAGAAGCTGCGCAATTCGGTCGCCAACTTCAATCTCGAAATTTTCTGTCGATGAGTTATAGAGCGTGACCATGATTTCGCCACGATAGCCGGCATCTATGGTGCCAGGGGAATTCAAAACAGTTATTCCGTGCTTTAGCGCCAGGCCCGAGCGAGGGTGTACCAAACCAACAAAGCCAGCGGGTAAGGCAATCGAAACTCCGGTTGGAACTAGTTCACGAGCTCCTGGGCCAATCGCGATCTTCTTAGTAGAACGAAGATCGGCTCCAGCATCACCGGCTTTGGCGTAGCGAGGCTCGAATCCAGGCGATGCCATTACTAATACGGGTACGTGAGTCATAGATTCCCAGCGTAATCTATTGAGTGTGAGTGAACCAGAGAAGCCCGAATCCCCTCTATATAAGGAACGGGTCCTGCCAAATTTCGGGACGTTTGCCGCCATTTTTGCCTTGCTGCCATCGATAGCAATAATTTCCGAGCCCTTCGATATAAGAATTGGGTTAGCGATTGGAGTTGTTGCGGTTATAGCTATCTGGACACTTCTTATCTTGCGGGCCCCGAAAATTGAGCTTTCGCAACTGGAGCTAAAAGTTGGCAGAGTAGCCATCTTGAGGAACTTGATTGGCGAAGCCGAGGTGATTTCCAAGGAAGGGATCTTCTTGGAGCGTGGGCCAAAACTGGATCCGGGAGCTCACAAGGTTTTTCAGGGCTCGGTGAAAACGGCAATTAAGATTTCAATTTCGGACCCAGAAGATCCAACGCCCTATTGGCTCATCTCCACCAGAAAACCCGACAAGCTGGCTGAACTTCTAAATAAGAGCTAGGAATCACACTCAGAGCAAATTGGACCATTCTTGGTCTTCCGGGCCACCAGCGAGCGGTGCTTGACAATAAAGCAGTTGGAGCAAGTGAACTCGTCATCCTGCGGCGGCAAAACGACGACGTCTAGGTCCTCGGAAACTACATCCGGGATTGAGAAAGAGTCACCAGCGTCAATATCCTCGGTGTCCGAGGCTGTCTTGGCAGGGCCGCGCTCTTTTATAGCTTCGAGAGACTCGGTGTCGTCGTCAGCTTTTCGAGGAGCGTCGTAGTCGGTAGCCATGGGTGGCCCTTTCGTTTGTTCTTTAGGCGCTAGTAGTGTCTAACAAATACCCCCCAATAGCAAACTGACACAGCGTGAATTTCCTTAGAAAATGCCGTGTTTTTGCGCTCAGTCATGAAGCTTGC